>JAJYGR010000071.1 GCA_021790655.1 Acidobacteriota bacterium
AAATCGAACCCAACAACTTTGTGTCCGCCCTGACGGAGGCGCTCCGCCATGTTGAAGCCCATTTTTCCAAGACCTATCAGACCAAGTTCCATACGTTTCCCCTTTTCAAAATTCACTTTCACTACGAATCATGCTGCGGCAACACCCAGACGGCCCAGTTCAACGATGACCTGCTGCGGGGTCTCCAGGCGTATGCCATGAATTCCGAGTTTGCACGCCGCCGCTACGTTTTCTTCCCGATCATCGATGAAGACGCATTCTTCAGGCGCACGGTGAGAAAGATCGAGTGCACATCGAAAAAATTCCGCTTGTGGCTTGCGCAGACCGATGTACGCCGAGACGACGTAGGCATCGAACAGGCCAGCCAGCCTGAACTGCGAAATGCGATAGTCCATCAACTCCCGCGATTCGTTGCTGAGTAAATAGATGCCCGTGTCCGCCGTTGCGGTGCGCTGCTCACGAAGACGCCGCACGAACGCGAGCATCTCCGGATACAGCACTTTGCTGACGGCCCGCATTTGCGCGATGAAATCCCGCTGAGAAAACTGCCGTGGCACATCGAACACAGTCTGCTCTAAGTATTGCTGGAGGCTGATTTTCCCGCGCTCCCATGCATCGTTCGGCTGCTCATGGCGCTGTTCAAATTCTTCAAAGTTCAAACCGAAATGTTCAACGACCTGCTGGCGAGCGCGATGGTCCCATCCGTTGGTAAGCAAGACGCCGCCACAATCCCAGAAGGTCGCGGTGATTTTCGTGGTCGTCAAAGTCGTTCCTTTACCTGCAAATGCTCGTCGAGGGAAAGAGTCAAAGTGAGACTGCAAAAGTTATATGAAAAGTTGCGCTGCCAGGGATGGATTGCTTTGTCTACTCCCAGTTATTTCTCATGAAGCGCGCCTCAATGGCCTTGACCTTATTGAAGCGGCGCACAAACCGTTCTTCATTGCTTTGAAAATAGGCGTTCAAATATGCCGCCACAATGTCATACGCCAGCGCGACGCCGACGATGCGCGAACCCATCACCAGCACATTCATATCGTCGTGTTCTACGCCCTGGTGCGCGGAGTAGGTGTCGTGGCACATACCAGCGCGAACACCGGGCATTTTGTTGGCTGCAACGGAAACGCCGACGCCGGAGCCGCAGATCAAAACTCCGCGCTCGGCATTTTTCGCGTGGAGCGCGCGACCCACGTACTCGGCGAAATCCGGGTAATCGGAGGGTTCCTGGTTGTACGCGCCTAAATCGAGAACTTCATGCCCAAGTCCGGCAATGTATTTTCGAATTTCTTCTTTTAGTTCAAACCCGGCATGATCGGAAGCAATTGCGATTTTCATACAGCCTCACTTCCCTGCCAAGGCGGGTGTTTTGCGGGCACGCTCGACGATGCGCATAGCTCTATCGACAACGTTGCCGACATTGAAACCGAGTTTTTCCATCGCGATGGCACCGGGAGCAGATGCCCCAAAGCGATCCAGACCCAGGACATCTCCAGTGTCTCCCGCAATCTGCCACCAGCAGATGGGGCTGCCCGCTTCGACGACCAGACGCGGCACTCCTACGGGAAGAATTTTGCGCTGATACGCTTCGGGCTGCTCGTGGAAAAGACGCCAGCTTGGCATGGAGACGATGCGGGCGTGTATGCCTTGAGACTTCAATTCTGCTGCGGCCTTGGTGACGAGACTCACCTCGCTGCCGGTAGCGACCAGCACTACATCTGGAGAAGAACTGTCATCTTCAAGGACATAGGCGCCGTGGCGCACTCCGTTGAGAATGTCGTGCTTTTCTCCGTCGAGGACAGGAAGGTCCTGCCGCGAAAGCGCGAGGAAGGCTGGTTTGCGAAGCTCCAGGATGACCTGCCAGGCAGCGGCGGTCTCATTTGCATCGGCGGGTCGGAAGTCAGTGAACTCCGGAATAGCGCGTAGCGCGGCAAGGTGCTCGATCGGCTGGTGCGTCGGCCCGTCTTCGCCGAGACCGATGGAATCATGCGTAAAGACGAATGTCGACGGGGTCTGCATCAGCGCAGCCAGACGCAGCGCGGGACGGGCATAGTCGCTGAACACAAAGAAGGTGGAGCCGTAGGGAATGACTCCGCCGTGCGCGGCCATGCCGTTGACGAAGGCGCACATGCCAAACTCCCGCACACCGAAGAAAATGTTGCGCCCGTTCGGGTCAACGTGGAAACTGGGGCTGTCTTTGATGGTCGTCTTGGTGGAAGTGGACAGGTCAGCCGCCCCTCCGATCAATTCCGGAACTTTCGCGGCAATTCCGTTCAGCACCAAATTGCCTGCGCTGCGGGTCGCCATGGGCTTGGCGCCTGCGGCAAATTTCGGCACGCCCGCCTCCCAGCCTGCGGGAAGTTTTCCAGCGAATACTCGCTCATATTCTGCTGCCAGTTCGGGAAACTGCTGTTTGTACTTGGCGAACAGCGCATTCCAGTCGTTTTCGACCTTTGCCCCGCGTTCTTTGGCCTGGGCCCAATTTTTCGCCGCCTCTTCGGGGACATAAAAGCTTTTGTCGGCGGGCCAGCCGAGTTTTTCTTTGGTTTTGATAGTATCTTCCGGGCCGAGCGGTTCTCCATGCGCCTTGGAGGTGCCTGCCTTGGGGCTGCCGTAGCCAATAATGGTGCGCACCGCGATGATCGATGGCTTGTCAGTGACTTCCTTGGCCGCATCGATTGCCTTCTCGATGGCTTGGAGATCGTTGCCGTCCGCCACCCGCTGCACGTGCCAGTGATAAGCCTCGAACCGTTTTTCGACATCCTCCGTAAAGGAAAGCTCGGTGGGTCCATCCAGCGAGATCAAATTATCGTCATAGAACAGGATCAGCTTGCCCAGGCCCAGCGTGCCGGCAAACGAACAGGCCTCGTGCGAGACGCCTTCCATCAGGTCGCCGTCGCCGCAGATCACGTAGGTATAGTGGTCAACGATTTCCATGCCGGGCTTGTTGTAGCGGGCAGCCAGATGACGCTCCGCCGCAGCCATGCCAACCGACATCGCCAGCCCCTGACCGAGCGGGCCGGTGGTGACTTCAACCCCGTCGGTAAGGCCGCGCTCGGGATGCCCGGGCGTCTTCGAGCCATATTGTCGAAACTGTTGGAGGTCTTCCATGGAAACCTTGTATCCACAGAGGTGCAGGATGGAGTAAAGCATCGCCGATGCATGGCCATTCGAGAGCACGAAACGGTCTCGGTCGCTCCAGTGGGAGTTCGCCGGGTTGTGGCGCATATATTTGCGAAAGAGAAGATAGGCAATGGGCGCATCTCCCAGCGGAGCGCCGGGATGGCCGCTTTTGGCCTTCTCTACTGCATCGACGGCAAGGAAACGCAACGCATTGATGGAAAGCTGATCCAGTTCTGTCATACATCCTCTCCAGACATCCGGGCCATTTGGGGCCGATTCATGTTGTCGTAGTAATTGTATAGATGCGCTGCCCTGAGACAAACCTGTCAGGTTGGCGGAAGAATTTATCGCTCAGCTCGGCTGCGCCGGAACAATCTGCAAATCGTAATTTTTCCCTTCCCAACGCTCGTCCGCGTACCAAAAATAAGTGAACGAGACCGCTCCCTGCGCCTCTTTGTCGATAGGAATGTCTACATAAGCGCCTGCGGAGCCTACGTACTTCGACTCAACCGTATGTTGCGTGGCCCATCCGTCCAGCGTCCATAGCAGGCGGAAGCGTCCAGTGTCGAAAACTCGCAGAATCTTCCCAGCACCGATGCTCGATACAACATGGTCCCGTTTGAATATGGCAATCGGTTGTGTTCGCCGCAGGCCTTGATAGCGTTTTTTTACGGGTTCGACCATGTCGAAGACCTCGCCGTCACCCGCGGAACGCAGTAGTTTGATGTATTCCGAATGCGCCCAAGCCAGTGGCATGGCAGAGCCGGAGGGGCGACCCAGCAGCATTCCCTGGTCTGGTATGTCCGGGGCGTCCCATATCTGTTCCGGCAGCATTCCGCCAGCGGAGCTGAACTTTTCAAGGGCGGCTATCATGGGGCGAACGTCATTGCCAGCGGCAAGCTCATAATGCGCGCGTTCGCCAGCCAGCAGCGGCCACGCGCGGCCCTGCCCCCAGTCGCCATAGGGTCGACCGTCGTGTTTCTGCCCATAGCCGTCATGGTTGTAGCGGCGCCAGCAGGTGCCATACGGGGTGTTGACCTTCAAAATCGCATCGACAACCTTGAGAGAATCCACAATCAAAGGGTCGTGAGGAGAGCGGATGCCATAGCGAACCAGCTCCAAAAATCCCTGATCGATGATCTCCCGCGCGTCAAAATCGTATTGCTCGCCCGGGCCGCGATTGGCCAGTTGTACGCGGCCTGCGCCGATGGCTGAATTGAAGTATGGGTCACCGGGAGATGGTGGACGAATTCGCATGTAGTGGCGACGCACATCCGGCAGTAAGATGCCGTCATCGGTGACAGTCCAGGCTTCCAGATTGGACTCAATCCAGTCGGCAAATACTGTATAAAAGTCGGCCAAATCAGCGGCGCCGTGCGCCCGGACCAGTTCGCTGGCACAAATGAGCCCTGTAATGACGGCAGCAAGGGTAGATGGCGAATACCCCGCATTTTCCTCCCATCGTTCCTGTTGTGTGATGGGGGCGAACTTCATGAGAAACCCGGCGGCGCGTTCGACGAAGGGGAAGACGTCGAATTTGCCCAGCGCATTCTGCTTCCACAGCCGCCATGC
>JAJYGR010000079.1 GCA_021790655.1 Acidobacteriota bacterium
GGCTACAACAGCCACATCTCCGTCATGGACAGCCGTTTTCGAAAGATTGAAGTGCGGGTGCTGCGTCCTGACGTGACCGTAATCGCTAAACAGGGCTACTACCCCACGGCCACGGCGAACAACTAAGCCGCATGACGGTGGCCTCGACTACCAGTATGCTGGGCCTGTCCGCAGGGGCCATCTGGGGAATATCCGACTTCTGCGGTGGAATAGCGGCGCGTCATTTGCGGGTGTTCTGGCTGTTGGCGATCTCGCACGCGTTCAGCCTGACCTGTTTGCTGCTGTCCGCTGAACTTCTGCATCAACATAGGCCCGATGCACACATTCTGGCCTGGGGGCTGTGCGCGGGCATCGCCGGCGGGGTGGCGTTGCTGACCTTTTATCACGCACTCTCGCTCGGCGCGATGGGCACTACCGCGTCGATCAGCGGACTGCTGACGGCGGCATTGCCTGTCAGCTTTACTTTGCTGACTATTGGATCTCCCAGCCCGCGCCAACTGGCCGGGTTCGCACTGGCGGCCTGCGCCATCTGGCTGATCAGCAGTCAGCCGGAAACCCATTCATCCTCCGAACGAGACGCCAGTTTGATCGCAGGCCGCTGCCGTCAAAAGAAGCTTGTTCTGGCCGTCGTTTCCGGGGTGGGATTTGGCATTTTTCTTATCGCGCTGCGCCAGGCAAACGGCGGTGGACTGCTCTGGCCTTTGGCTGCGGCGCGTGTGGGAAGTTTGAGCCTGGCGCTGTGTGGAGGTCTACTTTTCAGCCGGAATCGGTTCACAGTGGGGCCGTCCACATCTACGAAGCCTTCCTTTGCTAAAACTCCATGGAAGATCGGCGTGGCATTGGCCCTGCTGGCGGGCGCGTGCGACACCAGCGGCAATCTCTTCTTTGTAGCGGCAACACGGACTGGCAGGCTGGATGTCGCAGCCGTGCTTTCTTCTCTGTATCCCGCAACTACCATACTGCTGGCAGCGTGGCTTCTGAAAGAGCGTGCATCGATGCGTCAGTCATCTGGAATGGCTGCGGCGCTGGTCGCCGTTATGTTGATCTCCTGAGTCAGTCGAGAACGAGCTTCTTTAAGTCAAATGTCGGCTGCGGAAACTTCATCTTCAGACCCGTCAGCGTCTGCAACAGAATCTCCGAGATGGCCGCATTGCGGTACCACTTGTGATTGGACGGCACGATGAACCAGGGAGCATGCTTGCGACTGGTGCGGGCCAGAACGTCTTCATAAGCCTGTTGATAGTCGGGCCAGAATTTTCTTTCAGCGAAGTCCGACTCGCTGATCTTCCAGTGTTTGTTAGGGTCTGCCAGTCGCTCGCCTAGGCGCCGGGTCTGCTCTTCATAGCTGATGTGCAGAAAAAACTTGAGAATGACCACACCGTTGGCTGCCAGCATCTCTTCCCATGCGACGATTTCGTCCATTCGCCGATGCGCCTGTTTGTCTGAGATTTTCTTGTGGACCCGCACCACCAGAACGTCTTCATAATGCGAGCGATTGAAGATCCCGATCATTCCTTTGGCAGGCACCGCAGCATGGGCGCGCCAAAGAAAATCGTGGCGCAGCTCGAGAGGAGTGGGGACTTTGAACTGGGTAATTTGGCATCCCTGCGGGTTCACGCCGGTAAAAATGTGGCGGATCGTGCCGTCCTTGCCGCCGGTATCCATCCCTTGCAGGATAATCAACAACGCGTGCTGCGCGCTGGCGGCAAACAACTCCTGGAGAGCGTCCAGACGCTGTCGATTGTCTTCCAGTTGCGCGTCTGCTTCATTGGAAGCCTTGTAAATGCCCGTATCATCCGCGGGATATTGAGAAAGCCGCACTTTGGTGTGCGGCTTGACGCGATGCAAGCTATGAATCTTCATAAAAATCAAGATGCACATCTGGCCACAGGGTGCCCGACTCGATAAACAAAACACCTGACCCAGTGCCAGAAGGCCATTACAAAGGAATTATTTTACTTCCGTTGTCTGTGTCTTCGTCGTGGTCTCCGCAGGCTTGGCTGGTTCGTCCGAGCCGAGTCCCTTGACGCCATCCTTGAAGCCACGAATGCCTTCACCCAGACCTTTGCCCAATTGCGGCAATTTGCTGGGACCGAAGATCAGAAGAGCTACGACAAGAATCAAAAGTAGATGCGTGGGTTGCAGTAATTCGCCCATAATTTTCTCTCCGCAGGTATTGCATTCGACCTGCCTTACTTATTACAGATGTAATTGTCGCACATTCATGACACGGTGATGTGCCACGAGAAGTTTTCAGGTCCACCCTGTCAATCGATTTCAAGTTTTCGACATTGTCTACCGCATAATGGCAGGTCACTCATGCAGATCCATCTACTGGATATACGGGACACAGCTTCTGGCGGATTTTTTGATAGAAATTCCAGATGTTTTCCGCGTCCCCCAGGGTCAGCCGCCGATACACCTTGACCAATGGGTAAAGTTGCGATCCCGCAACCAAAAGAGTTGGCACAGCCGCCACGCCACCGGGATACCGCACCAGGTCCCACGCTCCGTCCCAGCGTCTCCGTACGACTTCTCCCAGATAGCTTCCCCAAAGCTTCACTTCCTGCTCGATCGCGTCCTTCTCGGACGAATTCTTTCTGTCGCGCAGACTGCCACTCACGCTGGCAAGAATGGTCTCCAGAGACTCGATGCTTTCCTCAGAGTAGTCGAGCGAAAAACCGAAGCGTTCCTGCGCCAGATGTACAGCGTCGCGCGCGCAACTCTCCATCATTTCCGCTATGGATTTGAAATCCGCCATAGAGTCAGAGTATCAGCGCACATTGAAAAAATCTTGCTTCAAGGCCATGAACACAAGGATTTTACAGCAGGTCGGACACAAAGCGGAAAGAATGATCGCGCAATAGTTGTCCGGCGGAACGAAAATCTCGAATACGAAAAGCATCGATGATCGGCTGGTGGGAAGTGATGGCTTCCGGCAAGTCATCTCCGATGCGCTGCGCATTCAGGCGCGAGCGCATACATATCCCCAGCGATTGCCATACGCGGAACAGCTCTTTGTTCCCGCAATTGTCCATAATGCGACGATGGAAATTTCGGTTGTGACATGCGAACGACTGGAGGTCCCTGGCCTGCACAGCTTGCTGCATGCAGACATATTCCTTTTCCAGATATTCGACACTCTCGTCGGAAAATTCCGTAATGAATTCTGTGGCCGATTGCTCCAGAATGCCGCGCAACTGATAGGCGTCCCGCAACTCCGTGGGCGACAACTCGCGCACCCGCGTGCCACGATAGGGGTCTGACTTCAACACGCCGATGGCTTCCAGCTTGCGGAGCGCCTCGCGGACCGGCGCCTGGCTCACGTGAAATTCCCGCGCCAGCGTAAGTTCCTTCAAGCGCTCGCCGGGCTGATAGGTCCCATCCATGATGCGCTCGAGAATGGTCCATCGGATGCGATCATGCATGCAGTTGCGGTCCAGACCAGAGGCGGCTTTCGTGGCCTCATCCTCGGCAGGCATTGTTTTTAGCGCGGTAGAGCGCGTCTCCATGGCGTGGCTGCCAGCGGGTTCATTTGTTCTCACTTCACTAAGGCCCATTTTGCTGTCCTGTCTGTTCAAAATCTATGTCGGTTCGACTTACTTTCAATCTTTCGGCAGTTGGTTCGCGTTCCATCCACCGCCGAGCGCCTTAATCAGCAGGACGCTGGCGGACATCTGACGCGTACGAATTTGCGCGGCTGTAATCTGGTTCGACAGGTCGATGCTCTGCGCGGTGATGACTGTCAGATAATCTGCAAGTCCACTCCTGTAACGGGAAAGCGCAATGTCTTCCTGGTGCCGCGCCGCGTCGACTGCCGCCTGTTGCGTCACAGCTTCCTGCTGGAGTATGCGGAGCGCGGCCAGATTGTCTTCCACCTCCCGATACGCGCTCAATACCGTCTGCCGATAATTCGCAACTGTCCCGTCGTAGTTCGCCTGCGCCTCCGTGTTCAACGCGCGACGCTGTCCCCAGTCAATCAGCGGAAGAAATGCGGAAGCGCCCATCGCCCAGAAGGAGCTTGGACCAGTAAACCAGTTGCCTGGTTGCGCGCTCTCAAAACCACCTACTCCAGAAATTGCAAAGGTCGGATAATAGGCGGAACGTGCAATTCCAATTTGCGCATTCGCCGCATCCATTTGCCGCTCCACCGCGGCAATGTCAGGCCTGCGCTCCAGAAGTTGGGAAGGCAAACCGGCAGGCACGACAAGCGGGGTTGCTACAACATCCTGCTGTGGTGGAATGGTGAGCATGGCTGGCGCGACCCCGATCACAGCAATTCCATGCTCAAACTGCGCCCGCGCCACACCTACATCCTGGTCCTGCGCTTCGGCAGTTTTCAATTGGGTTTGCGCTTCGGCAACATCCAATGCTGAATTCAGTCCGACTCGGTATCGCTCTTCGGTCAACCGCAGGGAATGCCGATAGGCCTGCACTGTAGCGTCCAGGATGGATTTCTGCGTATCCAGTCCACGCATCTCGAAGTAATCCAGGGCCAGTTCCGCCTGCAAGCTCAGACGGACATTCTGCACATCCGCAGCGGTGGACTGGGCGGTCGCGCGCGCCGCCTGCACTGTGTGTCGAATGCGTCCCCACACATCCGGCTCCCAACTGACATCCAGCGGCAGGCTAAAGTCGTTGTACTCGTTTTTAGTGCTGAAATAAAAAGTCCTGTTCTCAGACCCTCTT
>JAJYGR010000183.1 GCA_021790655.1 Acidobacteriota bacterium
CCGTTGATACATATCGAGGATCGTATGATTGGCGCGATCTCCAATCGCATGAGTAATCAACTGGAGCCCAGCCAGGTCGCCGCCTTGCATGTCGGCAAACATCCGGTCTGCATTCGTCAACTCATCGCTGGCGATCCCACGATTGCTGGGCGCGTTCGTATAGGGTTGAAAAAACCACGCTGTACCGGAACCAAGCGCGCCATCCGCAAAACCCTTCAATCCTCCGATTTGCAGTCTGTCATTTCCGAAATAACTTTCGATCCCGCGATCTGCCAGTTGCTTCCAGTCCAGCAACCGCACACTCGCCGAGATCCGCACCGTCAGTCTTTCCTGCCGTGCTAAAGACTGATATACATGCAGGTTCTCCGGTGCTCTGGTGTCTGTCGTCGAACCCGGCAGGTCCTGCACGCTGGTCACTCCATTTTCCGCAGCATACTTTTCCGCAGCCTGCACAGCCGTAGTAATCTGCCGCGAGTTCATCGGCGGGATCACGCGTGTGATCAAATCCGTGGCGGCATCCTTAAAAATCCCAGTAGGATTTCCCTGCGCGTCGCGCAAAATAACGCCGCCGGGAATGTCTTTTGTGTTTCTATCGACGCCAGCCAAACGCATGGCCAGCGCATTGGCCAGCAGCATGTGACCATCCAGCCGCCATACCGCAACAGGATTTTCACGAGTGACATTGTCGATCAAGGTATGCGTGGGCAGGCGTGCTGGGACCCATGTCGTGTGGTCCCAGTTCCCATTCAAAATCCATGCGCCTTTGGGCTGCGTCCGTGCAAACGCGGCGATTCGATTGCGAAATTCCGCCTGACTCTTCGCCCCGCGCAACTGGACGCTCGCCAGACCGGCTCCGCCATCGACAAAATGTACATGAGCGTCATTGAAGCCTGGAACGACGCGGCGCTGATGCAACTCGATTACCTGGGTATGGGGGCCGACGAACTTCGTAATCGCTGCGGAATCTCCTACGGCAAAAATGCGGTTGCCAATCACAGCCACTGCTTCCGCTTCCGGCTGATTGGGATTCTCTGTCCATATTTTTCCATGGATAAGGACCAAATCTGCCGACTTTTGCGCGTTGAGCTGCAAGCCGGATATGGAACATAGCAGAACAAAAAGGAACCATCGCATCATGCCGCCACCTGCCAAAATTCAAAAGTTAAAACATCCGATTCCCGTGCTTCGGGAAGAGTAACATCCGCCCAAACATGTAAAAATCACGCGCTTTTAAAGGAGCGCGCGGACCCGCAATGAAACTCCGCATAATAATAGGCTTACCAGCCTGGCATTGGAAGTTGCACAAGTATTGTCGGCGATTAGCGGTTAATGCGGAAAGTGGCAGGGAGCATGCTTTGCCTCCCTGCGTGTCAATTGGTTAAATTGCTTTGGCTAATGCCCTTGCTCAGCATAAGCGCTGCGATGTTCCTCATGGCGCTCGTGACGATCTGGGCCATGACCATGGTGCGCGTCCGATCCATGCTGCTTGACCGTCTTGTTGTACAACCCAAGGAGCAGGAACGGTGCGGCCCACTGCCCGATAAACAGAGCGTGCTGGTGTTTTCCCTGGGACTTCAACACCAGCGAGCCGATCATGGAAGCGAGTGCCGCACCCATGAAAATGCTGGTTGGCCACTTTGCCGAATAACTCTCCAGCATTGCAGTGAGCTGGTCTTCCTGTATTTCTCCGGGACGAACTCTAAAGTCCATTTTTCTCCTCCTGTTTTCAGATGTTTTGCGGTACGCCGAGAACCGCGATTGCTGTTATGGATTGCGTTGATGCTTCCTGTGAAGCAGGCGGCACACCATTCACTCTGTCTGTGTAGATGCGTATCGTTTGCTCCGCGGACACTGGCCTGTAGGGAATTCGATTGCATTCGACAAAGCCGTCTGTGAGATTTTTCTGCCATTGTTTGACAAGGGACCCTGCGAAATCGTTTACCATGAGTGACGCGTGGCCTCCTCCAAAAAAATGCTTCCAATGGAGCGTGCCCAATCCTGACTGGAACATGGAGCTTCCATGAATTTCGCCTGGACCAAAAGAATTTCTATGTCACCTGCGCGGTATGCAACATTCGCCGCAGTTGCTTGCATCCTCCTGATGACACCAACGCTTCCAGGACAGTCGCAAACAACTTCCTCAACAAAATCGAACGCGGTCACAAATTCCGTGCCCACTCCTCCGCCGCTTCTGCTGGGGACCGCCTGGTATCCCGAACAGTGGCCGGAGTCGCGCTGGAATGCCGATCTCGATCTGATGCAGAAGGCTGGCATTCGCTTCGTTCGCATTGGGGAGTTTGCGTGGAGCAGCCTGGAGCCAGCGGAAGGTGAGTATCGTCTAGGGTGGCTGGAACGAGCCATTGACGATGCTGGCCGGCATGGAATCTACTCCGTCGTCGGAACGCCCACTGCTGCGCCACCTGCATGGCTGACGCAGAAATATCCTGAGACCCTGCGCATGGAAGAAAATGGCCGCAAAGCGGAACACGGCAATCGTCAGCAGTTCAACTGGGACAATGCGAAGTATCGCGAACTCGCCCATGACATCGCCGGGCGCATGGCGCAGCGCTATGGTCACAATCCTTACGTCATCGGCTGGCAGATCGACAATGAGTATTCGAAGGTCTCCTTCGACCCACAAACCAAGGCGGATTTTCAACATTGGCTCAAGAATCGCTATGGCACTCTCGAAAACCTGAACACCCGCTGGACAACCGCTTACTGGAGCCAGACTTACAGCAACTGGAACCAGATTCCCATCGAAACAACCGGCGGCAATCCCGGTCTGTTGCTGAACTGGAAGCGCTTCGTCAGCGACACCTGGCGTAGCTATCAAAAAAATCAACTCGACGCGATTCGTCAGTATGCGTCGCCACACCAATTCATCACCACCAATATGATGGGCTGGTTCCAGGGCTACAACCATTACGTCGTCGCAAAGGACCTGGATCTTGCCAGTTGGGACGACTACATCGGCGAAGGACACCTGAATGCCTATGTGAACGGCTCGACCGACGACCTCACCCGGGGCTTTAAGCAAAAAAACTTCTGGGTAATGGAGACGCAGCCTGGCCACGTCAACTGGGCGCCCGACAACAATGACCTGAACAAGGGCGAAGTTCGCGCCATGGCCTGGCACAATGTCGGCCACGGCGCCGATGCCGTCAGCTACTGGCAGTGGCGCAGTGCGCTGAACGGGCAAGAGGAGTATCACGGGACACTGGTTGGCCCAGACGGCACTCCCGTCCCACTTTATACAGAGGTGGCTCAAATTGGCAGAGAATTTGCGAAGGCTGGTCCAACGCTGGCTGGGACATCGCCCAAATCCCAGGTGGCCATTTTGCATACCTATGGCAGCGTGTGGGCCATCAACTGGCAGCGCCACAACAAAGCTTACGACCCCATTGTCGAGTTGCTCAGCTACTATCAACCGCTGCGCAAGATTGCGCAATCTATCGACATTGTTCAGCCGACCGTTGACCTTAGCCAGTACAAGCTGGTCGTCGCGCCGGGCCTGAACGTGCTCTCGAAAGCAGCAGCAGATAACTTAATCTCTTACGTGAAGAATGGTGGCCATCTCATTCTAGGGCAACGATCTGGAATGAAGAATAATGACAATGGATTGCAACCGGAACGCCAGCCGGGGCCGCTCGTTTCCCTGCTTGGAGGAAGAGTGGAGCAATATTACGCGCTGATCGATCCTGTGCCCATTCATGGACAGTTTGGCGACAACACCAGCAAGCTCTGGGCAGAGATGTTGAGTACGAGTTCGCCCGACACGAAAGTACTCGCCACCTATGGCAAAAGCAATGGCTGGCTGGACGGCAAACCGGCGGTCATCACTCGCAAAATTGGTAAAGGCAGCATTACTTACGTCGGGGTCTGGATGGATGAAGCTGGCATGGCGAAACTGGCGCAATGGATGACGAACATGAGCGGCGTCACCCCAGCCTTTGGCCCGGTTCCTGAAGGAGTCGAGGTAGACCCGCGCTATGGAAAAGATCACACTGTCTTCATCCTGGTGAATCTGGCGAATGGGACGCAAACGGTGCCGCTGCCCCGCTCCATGCAAGACGTGCTGAACGGTGGCGCTATACAATCCGTGAGTCTGCCGCGTTATGGCGTTGCCGTGCTTTCGGAGGCGAAAAAGTAAGGATGCGCATGCGCCGATATTTGTTAGCGACCCTTGCGTTCCTTGCTTGCACTGTTATTTTTACGAACGCTCAGACCGCTCCAGCACAGCCGGACCCTCCGATCCCGGTTCTTTTATGGCCGGAGGGCGCGCCGGGTGCTCTCGGCACGACCGATCTCGACAAGCCGACATTGACGGCCTATCTACCCGCGCAGAATCCCACACGGACAGGCATTGTCATCTGTCCGGGCGGCGGGTACCAAATGCTCGCAACCGATCTGGAAGGCACGCAGGTTGCGCACTGGCTGAATGCGCGTGGCGTCGCCGCCTTCGTGCTGAAATATCGACTGGGGCCGCGCTACCACTACCCTGCTCCCTTGCTGGATGCGCAACGGGCCATCCGTTATGCGCGCGCCCACGCAGCGGATGATGGCCTCGACCCAGACCACATCGGAATCTGGGGATTTTCCGCGGGCGGCCATCTTGCATCTACCGCTGGCACGCATTTTGATGCGGGCAATCCC
>JAJYGR010000139.1 GCA_021790655.1 Acidobacteriota bacterium
ACAAAGAGGGTTGTTGGATTTGGTGTGTAGATCCAAAAACCTTAAAGCCTAATCCCGCCGTGCTTGATGCCAGAGTGAACCGTGGGTTTGGGGGAATTAACGGCGTTGCCTCAATGTATGCGGATGTCCTGGGATTTCAGCCACTGGCATCCTCCTGGAAAGGCGTTGAACATTGCGAAAAAACTTTCCTGCGGCTTTATAACACACCTTTACGCAAGCTAGAGTTTGATCGCTACGGAATCTGGACCCAGTTTGATGCTCTGGCAGCCGGACTCATGACCGGACCATCCTATGGCCAGGGCTACGCGCTCCAGACCATGCTTCTCTACGACAAACCTGCAATGACGGACAAAGCGCTATTCTGGCTCGCAAATGCCACTTACAATCCCATACCAGAATACAAACTGCAACGGGAGTCACGCTGGTATTTTTATGAGCGAATGTATTCGCCGGATGCGGTGGGCAAAATTGTTTTGGCGGAAGGCTGTGGCCCCTTGAATCTGGTAAATGTCACAGAACCATTGAAGGTGTCCAGGCTTTTGCTTGGAGTGGATGATTCAACACTGGAGCACATTTCGCTTATTCCGAGAATCCCTCCTAGCTGGAAAGGCGTAGAGGCGCGTCATTGGCCCATCAGGACCCGCCATGGCATCGTTAGAGCCGATATTCTGTTTGAAAGAAAAGGAGCTGGCGCGGAGCTGACTCTGAAACTCGTCCCAGGACAGAAGATTGATGACCTGAAAGTCCGAATGCCGTCGGCAAACGGATATATTTGGCGTGACCAGAAGCATGCCAGTACCGTGCGCTGGGCAACGCAATAACCAGAATTGCGCGATTTGCTCACCAGAGGTATTGCTCCCCGCAGCAGACGCCGCTGGCAGCGCGATTGGCATTCTTGTCTGTGGCAGCTTGGGCATATACTCCAGTACCACCGAGTGATAGACGTTTCTGCCTCTTTAATTTCCTCAGCAGGAGTGCCCGTGGGCCAAGGGGGTAATGCACCACCTATAACGAAAGGCAAAAGCTTATTGTTCCATCACGACGGCTGCAGAGCGCGCTGGAATTCGTTAAGGAATAACAAAAACTGTCCAAACAACCGGAGCCAGCTCAGACTATGAGGCGATACCTGCAACACGCAGGAAAATTTCCTTGTTCCGACGCGTCGCCGTAACTTGAGAACTCTGTTGGGCCTGCTCTTCGTCATGAGCACCATCGTTGGCTGTGGCGGCAGCAGTATGAGTAACTTCAAGAATCTCACCACCCCTGGAAACTACCCTTCACCGCAACGGCCGCAGACACAGCCACTGGAAAAACCCAAGCGTCCTGCAACTTTACCGTCATTGTTCAGTAATCCGTGGGCATCTGTTTTCATACAGAACCAGATGACTTTGCAGTACGGCGCAGAAGGCGTGTGCGCTTGCTTCAGGGCGCGCGCTCTTCTAGACTCGGATGGTGCAGGGGAGCATCATCATCGGTCGCTCTGGGACAAAGTTTTCAACTCTCATCTGGCTGCGGGTCGCCATTGTGTATGTGCTTCTGATCGCGCTTCCTGGCAACCCCGCCACGGCGCAACGCAGGGCTGTTTCCCAAAAGAATTTCGCCACACTCTCCGCTCAAGCAGACGCGGCGCGTGCAGCCGATCATCTAGATCAAGCCACGGTCCTCTACAAAAAAGCGCTGGTCTTGCGTCCCGCGTGGCCGGAGGGCTGGTGGTCGTTGGGGACAGTCGAGTATGACCAAAGCAAATATGCCGAGGCGTCCCGCGCATTTCAAAGGCTGATCGCGCTCAAGCCGAAGGGTGGGGACGGGGATGGGACGGCCTTCGTGATGCTGGGGCTCTGCGAATTTGAGTTGGGCCATGATCGGAATGCGCTCCGACATATTGAACAGGGCAAGAACATCGGAATTTCAAAGGACAACCAGTTGCAGGATGTGATGAATTATCACGAAGGGATATTGCTACAGCGGTCCGGTAAATTTGAAGGCGCGCGGGAAGTCCTCGACGAATTGTGCGCCAACGGGGTGCATTCCAAGGAGTTGGTGAATGGTCTCGGCATGGTTGCACTCCAAATGCGAGACAAGGACCCTCCTTTGCAGGAACCGGAGGCCCAGATTATCGCGCGCGTTGGAGTGGCCACATGTCTCGCGGCCCAGCATAAGTTCGATCAAGCGCAGCAGGTCATTACTGTTGTTGCACAGCAGTATCCAGATTTTCCGTACATTCACTACGCCTATGGAAGATTGCTGCTCGATGTGGACCATCCTAAAGCTGCCACGCAGCAATTTGAACAGGAGATCAAGGACAACCCTGGGGACGCCATCGCTCGATTGCAGATTGCCGCTGTCAACTACCGGGTCGATTCTGCAGCTGGACTGCCCTATGCGGAAGAGGCCGTCAAGCTCGATCCGAACTATCCGTTCGGACATTATCTGCTGGGCCTGTTGCTGCTTGACACGGGTAGTTATCAGAAGGCTATTCCAGAATTGGAGATTGCGCGCCGCTACTTCCCTCAGGAGGCGCAGGTGTACTTTGCTTTAGGCTCCGCGTATGCCCATGTGGGCCGCAAGCAGGATGCTGCACGTGCCCGCGCCACGTTTGCGCGCCTGAAGCAGCAGCCCTCCGAGCAGGAAAGAGCGGGTGGAGAGATGGACACCAAACCTCAGCAATAAGGACCCCTTGGCAATCCTTCGGTACAAACCGAGTCACCTGATAAATCAATGAAACATTTCTCAAGACGACGAATCCTACGAATGCTTGGCGGTGCCTCTACGAGTGCCGTGGGACAGCTTTTCTTCCCAGGCAATTTGCGCGCTTTCGCCAGCAGTTCGATGCAGCAAGCATCCGACGGTGGCTTGTCAGCGCTTTTTGAGCAGGTGCCATCTTCGACCTCTGGAATTACATGGAGACATGTCAATGGAAGGTCGCCGGAATATTACTTACCGGAAACAACCGGAGCAGGTTGTGCATTTCTCGATTACGACAACGACGGATGGATGGACATCTACCTGGTCAACAGTGGACGTTGCGATTTTTATAATCCGCAGCCGCCTCTACGCAACGCTCTTTACCACAATAACAGGGACGGGACTTTTACAGACGTTACGGAAAAGGCTGGCGTGCCCGGTGGTGGGTACGGGATGGGTGCCGCCGTCGGCGACTATGATGGCGATGGCCATCCCGACCTTTATGTGACCCAATATGGGAGAAGTATCCTGTATCACAACAACGGGGACGGCACGTTCACCGATGTCACAGAGAAAGCTGGCGTGGCCGCTCCTGGCTGGGCTTCGAGCGCGGTCTGGTTCGATTACGACAACGATGGTCGCCTCGATCTATTTGTTTGCCGCTTCGTACACTTCAACAAATCGATGAACAAATTCTGCGGCAATGAGAGGACAGGCCAGCGCTATTATTGTGTCCCAGTCACTTATCCGCCGGCCCGTAGCTGGCTCTTTCACAACAATGGCGATGGGACATTCACGGATGTTACGGAGCCCTCCGGCATCGGTAAAAAATTGGGAAAGGCCTGGGGTGTGGTAGCAACGGACATTAATAACGACGGATGGATGGACTTATTCGTAGCTAACGATACGGTCCAGAATTTTCTCTTTCTGAACCGGGGCCGAGGCAAATTTGAAGAAATCGGTTTGTCTGCGGGCGTGGCCTATAGTGAGGACGGACGTGCCCGTTCCGGCATGGGGGTGGATTCCGCCGACTACGACCAGGATGGATGGCAGGACCTTTTTGTGACGAATGTGGACCATGAAATGTACTCGCTCTACCACAACAGCCATGACGAAACCTTCGACGATACGGCCAGCAAGTACGGCATTGCGAATACAACTATGCTGATGAGCGGCTGGGGTGTGAAATTTTTCGACTACGATAACGACGGCAATACCGATATCTTCATCGCCGATGGCCATCCCGACGATCGCGTTGCAGACCACATCAGTGGGGTGGCTTATAAGGAGCCTCCCCTGCTGTTCCGCAATACAGGGAACGGATTTATAAACGTCAGCGCCCAGGCTGGATCCGTATTTGAGAAGAAATTTGCGGCGCGCGGAATGGCAGTGGGCGACTTTAACAATGACGGCGCAGTGGACGTGCTGATCGCAGTGAACAACGGCGTTCCCATGTTGCTGAAGAATACTGCTGCCGTGGGAAACCACTGGCTAGGGTTGCGGCTGGTCGGAAAACACTGCAATCCGGACGCGATTGGCGCTCGCATTACGTGGCATGCGGAAGATCTGAAGCGGACCCGCTTGAAGACGGGCGGGGGGAGCTATCTAGCGTCCCATGATCCACGCGAAGTTTTGGGTGTTGGGAAGCGCACAAAAATCGATCGTCTGGAAATTCGTTGGCCCCAGCCTAGCGGCAAGGTTGAGGTCTTCACTGACTTGCCTATCGATCGCTACATCACTATTGTGGAAGGACAGGGCATCAAGGCGTTACAGCATTCATAAGTACACAACCTATAAAGCTGTGTCTGGAAGTTTCTATTTCCTGGGACGGCTGGTGGATTGCCGCACGGTAAAAGCAGGCAACACTCTAATGATTTGTTTTGGTGGGACTTCGCCTCTAATTATATCTAACAAGGTGGATGCAGCGATTACACCCATTTCCTGAAGTGGTTGGCGCACAGTTGTCAAGCCTGGATTGTTCGTAGATGCGCTCAGAATGTCATCGAAGCCAACGACGGATACGTCTTGTGGGACTCTATAGCCCATCTCGCGAAGTGCCGTAATAGCGCCGATGGCAGAAAGGTCATTAAAAGCAAAGATGGCTGTAAACTTTTTGCGCCTGCTGAGTAATTTTTGCGTCGCTATATGTCCTGGCTCCGTGCCAGGAGAGGGGCCCTCTAGTTGGACAGTCAAGAGCGGATCGGCAGGAATATTCAAGAGAGAGGACACATCGCAGATTGCTTTCCAACGAGGCTTCGTGTCCGAGCTGAACACCTGTCCTTTAATATAGGCGATCTTACGATGTCCAAGCCTGTATAGATGCTCGAGTGCAAGCCGAACGGCCTTCCTATGATCGAGTTGAATGTTGATGACGTGTTCTTGATGTTTGTGCCCGGACACTGCGACAACAGGCACTGGCAGTCGTTCTTGCATCGGGGTGTCGATTGCGATAATTCCTTCCACTGCACGCGAAAGCAAGAGTTGCGGATATCCTGCAAGGAGTTCAGGGCGATGCCGATGGCTGACAACAAAATAAAAAAATCCTTCCTGTAGCAAAGCATCTTCTATGCCGCTCAACACCATTGCGGAATAGCCCTCGCTGATCTCCGGAACCATGACGCCGATGGTGAAACTTCTTTTGCTGCGTAGTCCACGAGCGAAGACGTTGGCTTCATACTTCAGCCGGGTGGCCGCTTCAAAGACACGTTTCTGAGTCGATTCTGGAATTCGATTGGCAGCAGGAGATTTGTTGACTACTCGTGATACTGTAGTTTGCGACAATCCGAGATGTGCCGCTAGCTCCTTCAGGCTTACGGAGGGACGACTGATTTGTGGACATTGGTCTAATTGTTCCGTATTCCGCTGTGGAGGAGTCTTCGGCATGGTCATCTCGCAATCTGTAGTATTTAGAAGTTAATGTTCTCTTCCATACGCGCGAACTATTTGAATAAAAAGAAATCAAGTAGCTCATAATCAAACTTTATGAATCGGATCGTTCACGAGAAAACCAGCTTACTCATGTTCTACATCGCCTTTGTTTTAGCGGGTGTTGGAACAACAATACTTGGGCCTATCCTGCCTGCGCTTTCCAGCCAATTGGGAATGAACGATGCCCATGCAGGGTCTCTCTTTACCGCCCAGTTCCTGGGGTCCGCTTTGGGTGGCCTGCTTGCCGGACTCCATCCGGTAAGGAGTGCCATCACTGGTTTCATTACTGCTGCTTTAGGACTTCTATTACTCACCGTAGCTTCAATCCACAGTGCGGCGCCAGTGATATTTGGGTATGGTTTGGGTGTTGGTTTGGTCTTGACCGGCATCAATCTGACTGTCAGCCGCGTTGCTGGGGATAAGAGAGGGGCAGCCCTCTCCTGGCTGAACTTCTGCTGGAGCCTGGGTGCGACGATTTGTCCCGTAGTGACGGCCATGTTTGTCGTACGCCATGTACTGAATGGCTTTCTCATCATGTTGTCGGTTTTGTATGTTATTAGCGCCATTGTGGTCCTCATCTACTCCAAAACCTATGTGCAAACAGCCTTAACGGAAGTGCCGCGAACCGGGACTGCGCCAACTTCGATACGATTCTTTATCATTTATTTCTCTATAGTGCTCTTTCTGTATGTTGGGGTGGAAACTACGTTAGGTGGCTGGCTGAGTACCCTCGCCAACCGCCTGCATCATGCATCTATTGTGGGAGCTTTTGCAATCTCCGCTAGTTCGTTTTTCTGGCTGGCACTGCTTATCGGGCGTGGTATATCTCCTTTGCTTCTCAGAAAAATTCCAGAAACCGTTCTGCAACCTACAGCAGTTGGACTTTCTGTCGTCTCGATATGTTTTCTGCTTACGGTACAATCCTTTGTCGGTGTAGCGATCGCAGGCTCTCTCGCGGGGTTATCGCTTGCACCAGTATTTCCGCTAAGCCTTTCCTTCTTCCTTTCGCATGCTGGCCAGTCGCGAAGTGTGGGCTTGGTGTTCGCGATCTGCGGCACCGGCGGTGCTGTTCTACCTTGGATCACGGGCATTGTTTCCACCTATCGTCAGTCCCTTCAATGGGGCTTGAGCGTACCGTTGGTCGCAGCTGTATTGATGCTTGTGCTCAGCCTGAATTATGTGCTATCTGCGCGCTTTCGCACAGATAGCTAAACTATTTGTAGACCTCTCGTTCACCGTATGTGCGCCGTCAGGCAGAAAACCAATGCGCGTTAACATGGAAGCGATTTCCGGATTGGCCATGAAATTTAGCCAGACCAGTCCTGTACGGTGGTTCTCGATCATGACTACCATAGGCGCCTGGTTGAGACCCATATCGATTCCGGAGTACCAGTTCTGCTGTAAATTAAACGCGTCGCGAAACCCATAGATGCTCCATACCTGTGCCCCAATATCGCGATAAAAATGTTTGAGTGTCAGGGCCTTTTGGGGGACCCTGCTACTCTTAGTGGAAGCCTGCCAATGACATGGCGGAAGTGGCCTCTGGGTTGGCCATAAAGGTGGACCACACAAAGCCCGTGCGTTGGTTCTCGGCCATCAACATGCTGATCCCCAAGTCAATGCCGATCACGTCTGCGTCATACCACCCCGTCAGCGGATTGGAAGCGTCCACAAAGCCGTATTTTTGCCATGTAGCAGGGTATTGGGAGCGGATGGTGCGTAGCACCTGTAGGCAGCCCGCTGAGTCAAAGACCATGGAACCGCCAGCGGCACAGGGGACAACGCTACCATCAATCGGACCGGTGGCCGGTGGCCCTCCCCAGGAGACGTATCCGTTCACTGAGTCCGATGGCGTGATGCCCCACAGGTTCGAGCTGTAGTCCGGGAACTGTGGCACCAGCGAGAGGCAGAATAATTTGTGCGCCTGGGTCGCCGTAATCGAGTTTTGAAAGTAATTCGCGAAGGCGTCCTGTTTGTTGCGAAAATCGAACCATGCATGGGAATACTGGTGGATCATCAGGGTCGGCGCGCCAGCGATATACGTCAGTCCCTGGTAGGTGATGGTGGGCCGTAAAAAAGCAGACCAACTGGAAGGTGGTATGGGGTATGTGGGTGAAGCCATCGCCAACAGATACAGCATCATCTCTTCGTAATAGGAGTTCCAATAGGAGGGCAGGAAGCCCGACTCAGGCAACCATCCCATACACATTACGTTTTCGCCATTCATCATCCAGGGCCAGTCGATTTGCTCGTAAATCTGCGTGGCCAGGGAAACGATGGTGGGGTTGCTGCTGAAATACTGGCGGCAGGTCAGGACGCCACAAAGCAGGATCGTCGTATCAATGGACGACACCTCTACATGCGGCATTTGGGCGCGATTGCCCGTCGCCATGTCTACAAAATGATAGAAAAACCCATGCACATTGGGCATCTGGTTCAGGATGAAGGAAAGTGTTGTCTGCACACGTTCTTCAATTTGAGAACTGGACGCGTAGTTGCGCTGTGCGCCAATGCACAGCCCGGTCAGCCCAAACCCTACGGAAGCAATGCTGGAATCGGACAGCGTCCCAGCGTCGGCGCCAGTGGCCAGCGCACTGTCTTTGATGAGGCCGGTGTTCGGGTCCACCTCGTTAAAGAAAAACTGGAAGGCCGCCTGCTCCATCGCATCCAGGAACTGATCATCCGTAAGGCTGGAACCGCTGCCGGTGGAGAGAGGGGCGCTCCAGGAAGAGCTTCCGCCGCCGCAGCCAGTCAGAGGCAGGCCGACAAGAGGTGCAAGCGCGGCAGTGCGGCCAAGCAGGAAAAGCAACTCACGGCGGGTAAGCTGTTGCATATTTTTCAATACCGTACTCTCTCAATTATGTGTTCTCAGTGCGGCTTCGCACTGACAGCTAAAGCATTCGTGGTCTTCTCGTTCCCTGCGCGGGTGTTATCTGGGACAAAACCAATGCGCGCCAGCATGGAAGCGATTTCCGGATTTGCCATAAAGTTTCGCCAAACCAGTCCTGTACGGTGGTTTTCAATCATGACTACCATAGGCGCCTGGTTGAGGCCCATATTGATTCCGGAGTACCAGTTCTGCTGTAAATTAAACGCGTCGCGAAACCCATAGATACTCCATACCTGAGCCCCTAGATCGCGATAAAAATGTTTGAGTGCGAGCAGAGATGCATCTGGCGTGTATGCGAAGGCGCTGATCGCTCCGGTAGGTGCAATGGTTCCGTCGTCTAAGTTCGGAGTCGGCTCGTATGGCACATATCCTTTCGGCCCATCTACGGCTGTCAGGCCCCAGGCGTTTTTGCTGAAGCCTTTCCAATGGTGCCGATCCTGGATGCAGTATGCCTGATTGATTAAACTCATGTTTCGATTGTTCTCGAAATAGTCGGCATATTTATCTCTTTTGCCACGAGGATCGAAACCCATAAAGGAATAGTCAGTAAAGAAAAGAGGACCACCAGTTCCAGAACCGACATACAGCGGTATTCCGTAGTAGGTATGGCCATTTACATAATGGTTGGCGATTCCTTCGCCGACCCACCCTGAGTAGTACAGGCTTGCCGGTACGCCATGTGTGGGCGAAGCGATGGCCAAAAGATACGTGATCATGACCTCATTCCAGCCGGTGAGTCGATTGGCAATATGCCAGGAATACTCTGGGGACCAATGCCAGTAGAGTGCATCTCGCTTGGGCGTGGCGCGAAACCATTCCCAATCCACACCTTGCCAGAGATTCGTGATCCGAGCATAGAGTTCCTTCTCTGACGCGCTGCTGCCCTTGAAATATTGGCGTGCTGTCAGCAGGCCTTCCATCAGGAATGAGGTCTCAACCAGGTCTGCGCCATTGTCAAACATGCTGAAGACCGGTAGCCGGCGCCCTGTGCTACCGCTCAAAA
Organism: Acidobacteriota bacterium; assembly: GCA_021790655.1. Lineage (GTDB taxonomy): Bacteria > Acidobacteriota > Terriglobia > Terriglobales > Acidobacteriaceae > JAKAAZ01. Next base: position 9,507 of record JAJYGR010000139.1, read on the forward strand.
AGTGTGGCCATGCTCCGTGATAGCGGTCAGCCTTTTGTAAAAAGTTCGTAATCAATAGAAGACGATCTATCCCCTGCTGCCGGGTAATAAAGCCGCGATCCACGCCGACGATCAGCGCCATGATGCCGAAACCGCTGGCACCGGTGGCGACGATATCGTCATCGCCCGGCATGTTTTCCCGCGTCATTCCTGAATGTGGCTCAGCGCCTTCCCAGTAGTAACGGAAAGATGCCTTTTGCGCCATGGTCAAGAGTTCGTCGTCGCTCATGGCGTGCGTACTTCCAGTCGCGGCCGCAGACAAAGGAGATTCACGGAGCGAGGACGTCCGCGCCGAGACTTTGTAGGAGGCGGTGATGTGTGCGTCCCCCAGATAGTCCGCATATCGGTTCACCCCCGGCCTTTGCACGCCGATCGGTCGAAAAGGCCCTCCCTGAAGGGATCGATAAATTACATATTGATCGAAGTTCGGGTCTTGAATGGGTCTCCAGGAGATGTCGATGTGCCTCTCATATCCTCTCGCATGCACCTCCTGCACCGTAGGCAGTTTCGGCTGCGCTGGAGAAGCGTCATTTTCGATCCGGATGTCATCGATAAAAAGTGTATGCAGGGTTTTGTCCGCGGCCCCTTGTACAAAGACCAGGGTGTTGGTTCGATGCGGGTGAAAAGTGTGTAAAGACGCTGTAACAAACCGCTGAAGAGGGATGCGAATCCTTACCCATTGATTGGCCTTCAGGTCTGTTGAGAAACGGGACAACTCCAGCGGTTGCGTGAAATTATGCTCAGTGTCCTGCAACACGATCTTAGGTAGATATTTTGCACTCATCCCATTTGGGGCGTAGAGCCACAAGTACAGGTTTTCCCCGGGGAAATCCACATATCGGTTCCGCCATTGGTAGAGATGCAGGGTAGCCTCCCACCCCCCGAGCGGAGCCGACAACCATTGCAATTCCAGCGCATTCGGGCCGCTTAGAAAAGTGGTCGTCTCTATGGGCAACTTGCCAGCAACCAGCGTCATCGTACTGGGTGCGGAAGCTTTCCCCTCACTATAGAAATAATTGTCAGGAGACAGGCTGTTTTCAAAGAACATCTGTTGCGAGTAGTTCTGGTCCGCATGCACAAGTCCTGTGAGGGCAAGAGTCACGAAAAAAATAAATAGAAGCGAGAAGGCTTGAATGATCCACTTGGAGGGTCTGTAGGCGCTGTCCATGGAGGTCCCGGGTTTTCCGTGGCTGCAATCGCTGTGTGTTTTCATCTTCATTTTTCGCCATCATCTTGACAATCGTTTCTATTAAGTGTAAAGATTCTATCGCTGCGCAATCGAATGTGCAAATAGATTCAAAAATGAGCGGTAGGGTCTTTTTTCTTCACCTGAGCAGGGCCCGAAACGAATTGTCCGTAACGGTGAAAGACAAAATTTCAGGGGGTTCAAGATGCAAGTCCAGATCGATAACACGCGCCAATGCACGCATTCCACGCGCCAATACACGTATCTAACGAAGAGCAGCATACCAACTCGGTCTGCCTGGAGATCCATCTTCTGGCTTATCCTGCTCGCGGTGGTGTGCTCACTGTCGGCAGTTGGCCACGCGCAATACAACGCGAGCCTGCAAGGGACCGTCTTGGATCCGCAGGGAGCGGTAGTTTCTGGCGCAACAGTCACGCTGACCGACAAAGAAACCAACTTTGCCAAGACGACCACCACCGACAGCAAGGGTATTTACACCTTCAACGCGCTGCCGCCCAACCATTTTTCGATTGCGGTGGACGCGCCAGGTTTCCAGAAACAGGTCCTCAGCGATGTGCTCCTGGTTCCTGAACAGGCCAACTCGGTGAATGTGACCCTCGCGCTCGGACAGGCATCGCAAACTGTGACTGTCTCCAGCGGTTCGCCCCTGCTACAGACGGAATCTGCATCGATCAGCGGGACAATCACCTCCAACGAAGTCCAGCATTTGCCCTCCTTCGGACGCGACGTTTTCCAGCTCTCGCAACTGGCCCCTGGTGTCTTTGGCGATGGCTCACAGGCACCGGGCGGAGGCACCAATAGTTTGCCAGCCTCGAACAGAGGCGGATCGGGCGCAGCATCGGGTATATTCACGACAGAAAATGCGCCCCAGATCAGCGGGAATGGCGGACAGAACCAGACCAACGGCATCAGCATCGATGGCATCAGCACGGTAAGCGCGGTCTGGGGGGGGGCCTCCGTCATCACCCCGACTGAAGAGTCGGTGAAGGACGTGCAAATCGTTTCCAACAGCTACGATGCGTCTGAAGGACGTTTCAGCGGCGCTCAAACCAAAATCATCACCCAGGGTGGGACGAACAATTTGCATGGCAGCGCATTCTTCCTGGCAACACGCCCTGGCCTGAATGCCTATCAGTCATGGAACGGGCCAGGCTCGTTTAGCTCGGGCACGCCTGCGTCAAGAGGTTTGCTCAAAGATACCCAGCGATTCAACCAGTTTGGCGGCAGCCTGGGCGGACCCTTCTGGAAAAACAAGCTCTTCGGATTTTTCGCCTGGGAGACACTGCGCAACAATTCAATCAATACCGGAACAGGCTGGTATGAAACGGACCAGTTCAACCAACTGGGGCCCACCGGCAGCATTGCTTCCAGCCTGCTGACGTTCCCCGGTGAAGCTGTCGCTTCCAGTTCGATCATCGCTGGGAACAGCACATGCGCCGAGGCTGGTCTGGTGGAGGGTACGCAATGCCGCACCATCCCCGGTCAGGGTATCAACCTCGGTTCACCCCTCAAAACCCCGCTGGGAACTCTCGATCCTACCTATACGGGCAGTGGAAACCCCGGCATCGGCAGCGGCTTGACAAACGTTCCTACCATTGCCGACTACAGTACGGCTTTCCCCGCCACAAATGTGAACAATCAGTACAACGGGCGCGTAGATGCCAACATCACCAGCAAAGACCTGGTGTTTGGCACGCTCTATTGGGTGCCGGTCACTGCCACTTTCTACAATGGCCCTATCCGCGCAGCGAACTTGTGGCACCATACTCAAATCAACGATGCGTTTACCGTGGAGTGGGACCATACCTTCTCTCCAACTCTGTTGAACCAGGCCCGCGCCAACGCCGCAGGATGGAGATGGAATGAAGTTACTTCAAACCCGCAGGAGCCATGGGGCCTGCCGCAAGCCAGTATCAACAATCTTGGCTCGATAGGGGTAAACAGCTTTGGCGCACCCGGGCCCAGTATCTTCGACCAATGGACGTACAGCTATGACGATGTACTGACCAAGGTGCAAGGCAGCCACAACCTGAAGTTTGGCGGAGGGGCCACCCGGCTCTACTACCTGAATGAAGCGCCGTGGGCGGGCAGGCCATCCTGGAATTTTCGCAACATGTGGGACCTCTTGAACGACGCTCCCTATTCAGAGTTTGGGGGGTTCAATCCCACGACCGGACAAGCGACCAGCAACCGGCAGGATGACCGCGTCACCATGTACGATGGGTTCGTGCAGGACGACTACAAGGTACTACCCAACCTCACCTTAAACCTTGGTCTGCGCTGGTCGTATTTCGGGCCAATGTCTTCCAAAGAAGGAAATCTAAGCGTATTGGAACTCGGCTCCGGACAAAACCTGCTGACGGACGCGAAGTTGCGTATCGGTGGGAACCTGTACAAGGCGCAAAAGGGTAATTTCGGCCCGCAGGTAGGGTTCGCCTGGAGTCCCGATCAGGAACATAACAAGCTCGTCATTCGTGGCGGATTCGGTCTCAACTACAACCAGAATGAACTGGCGATCCAGGCAAACGGGCTTTTCAATCCACCGAACATCATCCTTCCCTTCCTGTGCTGCGCTTCCGCTACAGTGACCCCAGCTTCGGTTGGGATTGTGTACAAGGTGCCGTCCAGTCCGAGCAGTTTTTACGGCTACCCACCCAATCCCAATGTGATTGCAAAGTACAACACCAGCAATCTTCCTGAGTCAGGGTCTCCCATTGGTGTAACTGGATTTCCCTCAAGTCTTCCTACAACCTATACCATGCATTACTCTCTAGGCGGACAGTATGACCTGGGGCAGAATTGGGTCGCTTCACTGGGATATACCGGCAGCATGTCGCGCCATCTCATTCGACAGTACAACTATAATGCGCTCGCATCGGCTGTGGGGATACCTTTCAATCCGGAGTTAGGGTCTGTGGACTTTTATGCCAACGATTCCAACTCCGCCTATAATTCGATGCTAGCCGGCCTGCAACACCAGTTTGCCAGGTGGTTCCAGGCAGACATTGAGTATGACTGGAGCAAGAGCATGGATGACGGTTCCCAACCCTACTCCGAAGAGCCCTATCCTGAAAATCGCAGGGCGAACTGGGGCCGGTCCGACTATAACGTGCAGAACGCCTTCAAAATTTCCGGATTGTGGCAGCCGGTGTTTTTCCACGGCAACAGTTGGCTGGAGAAAACGGTCGGTGGCTGGTCTTTAGGTGGAATTATGAACCTTCACACTGGCTTTCCCTGGACGCCCCTATACAGCAACACGCAATGCAACCTTTATTATGAGGGAAGCGGTTACTGCAATCTGTATCCAGGCAAATACCTGGGCGGCGCGGGCCATGATAAGAGCAATACCGCTTTTGAATCAGGGCCGTCCTCACCTACTGGTGGCTTTAACAAGAACTACCCCAGGGGAGCTCTGAGCTACTTTACCGTGCCGGCGTTTACCTTGCCGACAGGCCCCTTCCCAGCGACCGCGCCGCCGCCGCCGCTTCCTGGGGTGGCTCGCAACTTCCTTACTGGCCCTGGCTACAAGGACGTTGACATCACTCTAATCAAAAACTTTGGATTGCCGAAGATGCGCGTGTTGGGTGACGGTGCGGTCCTGGATGTCCGCATGGATGCCTACAACTTGTTCAACAACGTGAATCTGACTGGCATCACCAACCAAATCAGTAATGATGGTATCCACAGCAATCCAGCTTTCGGTCAGGCCCAGGGTGCTCTGGGTTCCCGGACCGTAGAGTTGCAGGCACGTTTCCAGTTCTAATCGGTCTACGATTGCGTGGAGCACTCCAGACATAGGCGTGTTCCACGCATAGGTCGAACGCGGTTCATACCCGGACACCATCGTTATGGAAGCTTGCGCTTGCAAGCTTCTTTCTTTTCGTGCGCCCGGCAGGGCGCACACACATGGAGGTGAAAGTTCTCTACACCCCCGGCAAGGGGAAGGTTAGCTGAACGGCAAGGGTGTCCATCGCGAGGCGGAATCTGGAGGAAGCCGTAGGCAAAGCGCTGGCCTGACGAACAGGAAGCGGATAGAGGCGGCACGGCGGGGTGAGCAGGCGAATAGATGCAAAGCCCGATACTTGCACGGAACGTCGTGACGTAGATCCGACAGGCATAAGCGTGAAGGTGAGTGCGCAATACCCGGGGAGATATGGCGGTTTGCCTTTGGGCTACCGGCGTCGCGTAGCCGACCAGGCCTTCGACTTTGCCCTTGGCCGGGCGTCCGAGCTTGCTGTCAAACAGGTAGTAGCTCTCCAGTTCAGAAAACGCGCGGGTCTTCTGGCGATCTTCGCCGCCCAGAATCCGGGGTCCCCAGCGACAGGTCTTCGTCGTTGGGGTGGAGAATCCTGGCCACCGCGATCCTGGTGTTGTCGTAGAGAATGCGTGTCGGTACACAACCGAAATATGCGAAGGCGCAAACGTGACCTTCGAGAAATGCCTCTGTGCATTTTGACGGCGGCCTTCTGCTTGCGGAATCTGGCCCAGGGAAACAGCGCCAGACAAAGATCGATAGTCGTCGAGTCCAGTGCGTATAGATCGCGCACATCCTTGATGCCGGTCGCGTCGTCTGCGTAGAGCTTGACCGCCGCGCGGATCAACACCTAGGCTCAGTACAAAATTGCCGGCTCGCGGGAAATTCCCGAAATCACAGTACAACTGATCGAATCCTATATTGGCCAAAGCTCAACGGATGCCTCTGGTATAGGCGAATCTGGGGGTGTGATGACAGCGGCCGCGGCGATCGGCAACGCGTTCCATAATGCTACGGGGGCTCGCATTCGCACCACGCCGATGATGCCGACGGTGGTGCTGGAAGCATTGGGTAACGCTCCATAATGGAGTGAATCGGCATGAATAAGTTCGTTCTCGCAGATGGCACAGTAGAGACGAGTGCCTGTCTCAATTGAACAACGGCGCTGCAGTCAAGGCAGCAGATGTATAGATTTCTCAACCTTCATAAAGGAGGGTGGAAGCGCAGTCATGCCATCTTTTTATTTGACTTGGATGACAGCGAGTCCATTGACGGGCAGATCCAGGGTAAGATTGCCGTTTTTCAATCTGGCGCGTTCGGGTGGACCCATTTCGGACGCCTTACGCATCTCCTGTATCTGGGCTGGTGTGGGATAGCGGGGACTGCCCATCTTTTGGTATGCGATCAGGACGTCTCCATGGGAAGCGTCCAGGCGATGGATCGATACGTGGGCATGCGGCTTGACGTGGGAGAAGGTCAGACGCACTTCCCGATCGTTGCCATGGGTGCCGGGATCGACCAGGTTCCAGACCGCCAGCACCAGCGTGCCGTCCTTGCGCCGCGTGACCAGCACATTCTGCGCTGGATCGCCGATCCTCACGTCGCCGAGCAGGTGCATCAGTGCGAAAGCATTGTAGGAAGGCTTGGGAATGCCTCCCACGGCAAGCAAGCCAAAGCCGCCATGGAAGGGTGTTTTGGCCACTCCCTGCTCCTCGAATACATCGGAAAAGGTCCAGTACGACATCATGTTCGCCAGACCGTCGCATTGCCGAATGGTATCGGCGAGCCAGGGGCCCATGTAAAGAGAATCCCGGCTATGGAGAGACTTAAAACCTGCGCCGAACTCGCTGACGATCAGCGGCAGGTTGGGGCGGGCCGAGGCCGCGATTTCGTCATGCATCTTCCGCGTGCCCCGGCAGACCATCTGGTCGCGCGAAATCTGTTCGTTGTCGTGAAAGACCTTGCTGACCTTCTCGTCCCCGTAGATGTGGCTGGAGAGGAAGTCGAGGGGCACATTGTTTTTCACGGTGTGGTCAATCAACGCTCCCACCCAGGCCGCCTGCGCTGTGGACGGCCCACCGACTCGCAGCCTGGGATCGACGGCCTTGATGGCCCTTGCCGTGTGGTCGTAAAGCTGGAAGTAGGTTTCCTGGGCCGGCCTTCCTTTCCAGAAGTCGATGTTCGGCTCATTCCATACTTCGAAATACCACTGGGAGACCTCCTCGATCCCATAGCGGTCCACCAGATGGCGGGCAAACTGCGTGATCAGATCGTCCCACTTGGCATAATCTTTCGGCGGAGAAACGATCGGGTGATACCAGAAGGGATGATAGTCCAACTGCGCCGCCATCTGTTTCGGCATGAAACCAATTTCAACATAGGGGCGTACGCCGTTCTGGAGCAGTCCATCGTAAATCTGGTCCACGTAGGTGAAGTTGTAGATCGGTTCGCCCTGCTTATCTTCGCCGTACACCCCGACCTCATCGTTCAGAATGCCGTGGAAGCGCACATACCGGAAATCCGCCACTTTCTTGACATCCCGCAGGTCCTGCCGGTAGCTTTCGCGCAGGCTCAGGATGGCCCTGCCAGAGCCAAACATCTGTTCCCAGAAGTGGGGAAGTGGCGTGCCTGGCGCGGCGGCGTCAATCGCGATGCTCTCCGGCGCAGTCTGTGCGGGCAGCAGACCTGGCATCAGAAGGGACGCGCAGACCGCAAGCCGCATTGCAGATTTCAGTAATTCCATGCCTGCCTCCAAAAACTTTCCGGCTCGGGTTCCAGTCGGATCAACTTACGCTTGTATCGAGACTATATTGCCAGGGATCCCTGTGACTTGCCTGGCGTTTGAGCTGTCCATACAGGACTCGAACTATTGGGACACAAACAACCTCTATCAGGGCTTGGTCGTGCATGGTCTATGTCTGCGCATTCTCTCGCCGGGCGCAGCATCGATATAGGCCTGGTTGACATCGTATTTGCCGGTGTCGCCAGTTTCTTTTCGCAGTTCATCCAATCGCGCGCGTAACTGCTTGGCCAATGGTGCATACTGCGGATCGGGATAAAGATTGTTCATTTCTTGCGGGTCGTTCTGGAGATCGTACATTTCAAACGCTTCCGGCTGCAGATAATAGTGGATGAACTTATATCGGTCGGTCCTGATGCCGCGGTGAGGCAGAACATGTTCCGCCTCGGGATATTCGTAGTATTCATACAGCCATTCATGGCGCCAGTTTGCTGGATCTTTTCCGCGCAGAAAAGGAACAAGACTTTTGCCTTGCATCTCTGCCGGAATTTGCACTCCTGCAAGCTCCAGCATGGTGGGTGCAATGTCCAGGTTCAAGGCCATTTTTTCCGTAGAGGAGCCTGGACGGACCATCTTTGGATAGCGGATGGTCATTGGTACCCGAATCGAAGGCTCATACATGAAGCGCTTGTCGTACATGCGCCACTCTCCCAGAAAAAAGCCATGATCGGAACTTAGCAAAATGGCGGTATCGTCGAGCGTTCCCTGTTTTTCCATCACATCCATGACGCGACCAACGTTGATGTCGTTCGATACGACGCCAGCATAATGGTCTTTAACGACTTCTTCCAGTGATCGGGGATCATCGGCGCCGACTTCACTTGTCCCAATTTTGTCATGCGCTTCTCTCACCGCCCGCGTCTTGTCCGGATAGCCTTTCAAGTCGTCGTCAAACGAGCTGGGCACAGGAATTTGCACACCGTCGTAGAGATTGACAAGGTTTCGCGTTCGGTAAAAAGGAGCGTGCGGCGCGTAAAACCAGAGGAACAGACAAAATGGCTTTTCGTGTTTCTGAGAGACCCATTGCACCGCGTGGTCTGTCAGCAGGTCATCGACATAGCCGTGGTATTGTTTCGGCTCGCTGAACTTACCGGCAACAGCTTCCGACATCGTCGGATGGTAATAGTCCGTTTGGCCGTTGAACCCCAGGAAATAGTCCCAGTAACGGTCATGCATCGCCCCCTGCACATGGGATTTCCCAATGAAGGCCACCTCGTACCCTGCCTCGTGGAGCAGATCGGAGATGACCGGAAACTGCGGCGGGATAGGACGGTTTCGATTGTCGATCGCACCCGTAACGTGAGAGTAAAGGCCAGTCATGATGGTTGCGCGCGAGGGAAGGCAAAGCGCATTGATGACGAAGGCATTCTTGAACGTCACCCCTTCATTGACCAGCCGATCCAGATGCGGCGTCTGAATGATTGAGTTCCCCGTGGCATGCAACTCGTCGTAGCGAATGCCTTCCCCCAGAATAAAAAGAAAGTTCGGGCGCTTGGTGTTCGTGCTGTCCGCAAGCGAAATTGCGCTCAAGGCCGATGAGACCAAAGCGGCGGCCCCGAATGCGCCAGCGGCGGACTTGATAAATGTGCGGCGAGACGGCGGTTGGGTGGGATCGATCTCTGTGGGTTCAGTCATGCTTTCCTCTCATATTCAATTGCTTCGCGCAGGCTTTCCATTCGAGCGACAATATTTAATTTAGTGAAAGTGTGGACTCTTGAACAGTGGAGCAATCGTTGAAGAATTGCCCAGGCAGATGACGAGTTCTTCCTGTCGGCATGCCATTTCTTTTCACCCGGTGTCGTAGGCCGTTTTCTATTCCTGGTGTTTACCAATTCCGATTGCTACGCAATTCTATCTTGTTGTGTAACACATCCAAAGAAATAGTACCTGCCCGCAATGGACCTGTCCATCGTTTTTTGGGCCGGAATGAAAATCCATATATCCTGGTGTATTTTCGATTGCCCGAAAGCGCGATGAGACGCCTTCACTCTCGATCCACGATTTCACGCACGGCCGATCCGATGGAAAGTGGAAGTGTAGGCGTCGGATAATAGGGAGGGAAGCCTCGTTGGTCTTTATCGAACGGTGCAATCCCTGTGGTGTTGACATACCAGTGCAAGAGTTGTTGCTGGAGTCCGCATTGGATGTCGGCAACATTTCGATCTCCAAAGCGATTGTGAAGTTCCCGGGGGTCGTCCTTGTAGACATAAAGCTCGCTTTGTCCCTGTGGGCGGCTGACCAGTTTGTAGTCATGCGTGCGGACCATGGCGGCCCGGCTGATGGTTTCTGGATGCTTGTCCTGTAAGTGCGCTTTGGGATAGTACAACGAACCGAGAGACGCATTGTCCTCAAAACACTGGGGCTCGTACTGGTTATATCCGCCCTCGGAAAAGGCAGCGCGTTTGGGATCTCCGGCTCCGCCATGAATCTGTGGCATCAGACTGCGGGCAAAGTGGGTATGGTGGGCCTGCGTGTTGGCGAGATCCAGACATGTGGCCATGACGTCAAACAATTCGACGATGTTCTTCGAGCTATTTCCTTGTGTCCCTCCGGGAACGCTGGCGATAAGAGGCACATGCGTGAGAACGTCTTCAAGTCCGCTGGGCCATTTCTCGACCAGACCGTAGTCTCCCGCATAATCGCCGTGGTCGGACAAAAGAAAAACCGCTGTGTCGCGCTTGTGGTTCGTGCGTTCGATAGCTTCGAGCAATTCCCCCATCAGCCAGTCGCTGTAGCTGACCATTCCGTAATACAGCGCGCGCACCTCGCGGAATGTGTCCTCGGGCAGGCCATCGAGTCCATAGGCTCTGCGAATGGCCGCGATATAGTTTGGCTTGCGGGGAAGATCGCGGGGCCGCAATCCATGGATGTCCGCCGGACTGTACATGGTGTGGAATCCCTCCGGTGCTGCATAGGGCGGGTGCGGCGAAGACAGTGGAAGAAAGATGCAAAAAGGACGGTCTGTTTCCTTTCGTTCCAGAATACGAATCGCAGCCTGGATCAGTCCGTACTCCGGTGTTTCGGTGCGGTCTCCCTTGGAATGACCGATGAAAGTGTCGGGACCACTGATCTTTCCAGAGGCGGGACGCGGTTGATGATGCTCCCCGGATTTTCGGGCCAGCGCAGGATCGGGGTAGTTCCACATCGTCACGCTCTGATAGAAGGACTGGGCCGCCAACGCATCGTTTTTGCCATACCAAAAGACATCGTAGCCAGCCTGGCGAAGATAGCGAAACATGTTCGGCTCGTCAGGCCGCAGAAAATAAAACAGACTGCGATGGCCGCGCACACTCGTCGGCCATCCGGTCAACAGGCTACACCGCGAGGCGCCACAGACAGGGAACTGTACATGGCAGTTTGCGAAGCGCGTTCCCTCTTGCGCCAGTTTGTCGAAATTCGGCGTGCGCGTCAGTGGATTGCCATAGCAGGCCAGGGCGTCCGCCCGCAATTCATCCGGCATAAAAAGAATCAGGTTGGGTTGCGTGTGGCTCTGCTTTTGCATCTGTTCTTGAGATGCCTGCGTCGATGCAGTTTCTCCAGCTCCGGTCTGGCCGGCAACCTGGGAAGCCAATCCCCCTAGCATGGCCGCCCCTGACGACCCGAGAAACCCACGCCGTGTCAATTTCTGCTCAGCCATTATCAACACTCCTTCCGTCCTACCGGGGCACTGAATGCCCGGCTCACCACCGCGAAAACCATTGGGCAGAATACGTCCCAAACACTATCACAAGATTGGAGATTATGGAGCAATACAAGACAAATTAAAATAGACAGGCAGTCACTTAATGAGAATTTCCAGAGAGAACATTTTTCCGACTCGCAGAATCTCGAGAATTCAAGAAAAAGAGCGGTAAGCGGAAGTCATATTTTTCATTCCAGTATGGCGCAACCCCCCAACCTTCAAAAGCCTGACAAATTGCGGTTTATTTATTGTCGTGGAACGAACCTTAATGATATAAGGAAAACCGGTGCTGGATGTTCAAGCCGGAGATGTCTTGTGTGCA
>JAJYGR010000043.1 GCA_021790655.1 Acidobacteriota bacterium
GGGGACGACGGCATACGATCAGCGAATGCCGTGAAATTCGCCCGCAACCAGCTCGCAAAAACGTTGCCCACGCAACATCCATGAGGGGTCTTCGAAACTGCGCACATTGCTGCGAATGTGCGCTGGCACGCGAGAGGAAAATAACACTATGCTGTTGGGATTCGCGGCCAGCGATGCCTGAAGCAACATTGACGCGAGAATTTCCGGCTGGGACAGGTCTGCATCGACGGCATTGGACCAGCGTTGGCAAAGGGCTGGAGCGTGCTCGAAATGTTCCCGCAATGCGCCGTAAGCACTAGAGACAGCCCGATGATGGATGCGGAATGCTCCCGGAAACTGCGCTTTCGCATCCAGCACAGACCACCCAAACTGCACCGACGGACAATACTCGCGATGCCGCTCCCAAATCGTGTCTAGCAGGCCGCGCTCGCTGCCGACTCCGTATATTCCGATGCGGCCCTGCTGCTGCATCTCCTGTAGAACCGGTAACAGATCGGAACCGTCAAGGTCTTCGGCTGTGACCTCATGCAACAGCCACAGGTCCACATGCTCGACGCCGAGTTCGCGCAGGCTATGCTCCAATGATCTCCGCGCCTCTTCTGAGGAGAAGTGGGCCTTGGTCTTCATCCCCGCAGCCGCCCGCGCTACTCGCTTGCGTACTGCCGGCAGGCGCCGAACGACAGGGCGAAGCACTCGCCGAGCTGCATCCAGTATGCTGGCCTGCGGCGGAGCGAGAATCCCATACTTCGTCGCAACCGTCGCCTGATCGGACTTTCCACGCAGAAATTTTCCCACACATCGCTCGGCCAGGCCATGTCCATAGGATGGCGCAACATCGAAGTGGCGAATTCCCGCTTCATAGGCAGTCTCCAGCAGCAGCAGAGACTCGCGCTCGCTCAGTCCACCCATCAAGCCGGAGCCGCCGAAACCAAGGCGTATGGTGGTGCGGCCGGTCCCCGGAAGCTCGATCTGCTCAAGCATGGATATTTTCCTTGCGTGCAGATCTGAGATGGCATTCGGCCAGATGGTCCGCCAGACGAATCGCCAACGCAATCAATGTGTGCGTTGGATTGGAGAATCCGCCCGTAGGGAAGACCGACGCGCTACATACATACGCATTCTCCACTCCGTGCAGTCGCAGATTGGTATCGACCACGCCCTCACCAGCGCTGTCCGACATGCGCGTGCCGCCCATATCGTGATGGCTGTTATCGAACGTCACGCCGCGGAAACCATCTTCCAACTCTAGTTCCGGCTGCGCAACAATCTCCGTCCCAGCAAAAGCTGCAAGACTCTGCTTGACTCGCTCGGTAAAATTCCGGACCGTCTTCCACTCCAATGGGGACACACGCCAGTCGACCTGCGCCTGAAAAATCCCCAGTGCATCGCGGTCCTCTGTAAGCGTAATACGATTCTGCGACAAAGGCTCCTGCTCACAATGCACCCGCAACCAGAAGTTTGATTCTTGCGGCCAATATGCTCGTTGCTCCATACGATACCCATACGCCAGTTTCAATAGCGTTGGGAGTTGCCTCACAGCAAGTGGGACGTCGGCGAGTTTGATTCGTGACGAACGGCCTCGCAATGCATCGAGCACCAGAGATTTCAGGCGCCGCAATTCCGTTTCCGCAGGATTGATGCAGGTGATGGAACCTGCAATGCTCAGAATCTGCTCTTGTTGCTGGGCGCTTCGCGCCAGACGAAACTTCGGGTGATATTTATGTCCCCTCAGGTATGCATTGGCGAACCATTGCCTCAGTTTTGGAGCAGCGCCGGACGGAACGCGTGCAGCATTGTAGTCAATGTGGCTTTGAAAATGCGCACCGAGAAGGCCATTCCTGTTCCATGATGCGACGTGGCCATCTGGCATAGGTTGCAGCAGAAAGCGCACCGTCTCGATAGTTCCCAGACACAGCACATACTGCTTTGCAGAAAAAATATGCTCGCGTTCGAAGAGCGTTCGACAGCGCACTCCATGCACGCGGGAATAATTTTCCTCCATCAGCATGGCCGTTGCGGTCGCGTGGAGGACCACACATAGATTCGGTGAGTTCAACACATCGCGATACAACCGGGCGAAGTTTGGTTCCGGGCACCAGCGCGTGAAGTAAGTCTCCAATCGATCGCCCAGTACCGGAGCAGGAACTTTCATTTGCCGCCATACTTCCCGATCGCTGCGATAGGCCTGCGAAAGCCCTTCGGCAAACAATGCCCGCTCGTAATAGGGCTGGAGCGCTTGTTTCGGAAACGGCCAGCCGGTTCCCGGAACCCAGGACCGCTCCGCGAAATCATCCTCACGCAGTTCGAGTATTTGACCACCCCATACGGTGGTAGTGCCACCCAATGCTCGAAAGCGGCCCGGACTGACGATCTTGCGCGGCTGCCCTACATAGGAACACATGTTGAGTTGTTGCGCGCCAGGCTCAATGACCGCGGCGCCGCTTTCCAGCAACAACACAAGTCGGCCTTGCCGCACCAGCTCCGCAGCAAGCACCATGCCTGCGGCGCCTGCGCCGACAATGCACACCTCCGCCGCAAAGGCAGGCAGAGTCGCATCGCGCTCCAGATCGACAATCATTGGCTACGTCCAGCGCGAATATCGGGCAATAGCTCATGCACAGCATCCAGTACCTTACGCATCTGCGTGTCGTTGTCGTAGCCGCAAGTCACGGCGCGACGTTGTCCGGCGACTGCGATGCAGGCTCGCGCTGCCTCATCGTTTAGATAAAGCCGGATCTTTTTTGCGCACTCCTCAATAGTAGAAAAAAATACGGCCTCTTCATCTTCGCGAAAACGCGTGCTGTGGCCTTCGGAACGCTCCGCCAATAAAAATCCGCTGCAGGCAGCGATTTCAAAACTCTTGTGCGCATACTCATCCTGATTGCCATGGGTCAAAAAACTTAGGTTGATCTTTGACTTCCAGACGCCCTCTCGATAGGCGGAATCGTACAGTTCTCCTTCATGCGGATATAGCGCCGCCAATGCCGCGCGATCCAACTTGCGCTTCCAGATGCGCGGTCCGGAAATCACCACAGGCAGATCGTACTTGCGCCAGAGATCGGTGAGGAATTGCGGGCGCTCATCGTAAGATGTCCCGATAAATGAAACTTCCCGCGTGCGCTCGCGGTCCGACCAACCGGCAGGCGGAGGAAAATGGACGCTCGGCTCAAATGCCGTCTGGACTTTGACCACGCGCCGCGCACCGCGCTTGAGATACGCTTCGACGCTCACATCGCGTTGCTGTATGTGCAGGTCATACTCGGGGATGTTGCGCACATACATGCGAAAGCCGGGGTCCCTTCGCGGCCCAAAGGGATTGTCGATCATGTAATCGATGGTTGCAATTCCCATGGCCCGCAGTTGTCGCAGCGTAACGGCACGGATGAACAGAGGCTTGTCGAACCAGACAGCATCCACGCGATGCTCTTTTGCCAGGCGCAACACATCCTCGTTCATCTGAGTGACTGTTCTGCCAATCTGTAAGCGATAGCGCACACGCGCCACGATAGGATTGCCGCGACCTTCATATTGCATGATGTCGATGGGTACCAGGGTGTTGCCGAGCCGTTCCAGACTGCGCTGACGATACAGCCCATACCAGCCATATTGCATGGGCGCAATGTAAAGAATTCGCAAAGCTGGCAGAGCGCCGGGATTCTCCATGGTCTTGTTTCTTTATGCCTGCTGCCGCATAAAAGCAATCACGTGGTCTGCATTGACCACACCTACCAACTTGTGGTTCTCGTCCACCACCGGCAACGCATAGAGGTTGTAGCGATCGAACAGTTCCGCGACGGCCTTGTCATGCATGTCCGCCGGGCAAGTGACAAAATCGGATTCACTGAGTACCGCGACTTTGGTCTCCGGCATGGCCAGCAGGAGCCTGGCCAGCGGAACGACGCCATGCAACGCGCCTTGCGCATCCACCAGGTAAATTTCCGTCACTGTCTCGGGATCGTCATCGAAGTTGCGTAGCGCCTCGACGGCCTGCGCTACCGTGCCGTCCATTGGAACGGCAATGTAATTGGTAGTCATGCGGCCTGCGGCGGAGTTCTCCTCAAACTCCAGCAGGTCTTTGACCTCCTGCCGCTCCTCCGGCTCCATCTCTTCAAGAATGGCCTCGGAATGTTCCTTGCCCAGCTCACCTAATAAATCCGCGGCGGCGCTGGGGTCCATCTCTTCCATGATGTCGGCGGCACGCTCTGAATCCATGGATTCAACAATCTGTTTTTGCAGCTTGGGCTCCACTTCTTCCAGAGCTTCGGCGGCGACTTCCTCATCTAACAAATTGAAGATGGCTTCGCGCTGCGCAGGTGCCAGGTCTTCCAAGATGTCTGCAATGTCGGACGGATGTAACTGCGCCAGCCGCTCATGGGAAATCTTCAAGCGCACCCGACGCGCCGGGTCGACTTCAATCAAATCCACGAAGTCCCAGGAAATAGCGTTAGAGGGAATCTGTGCCGCGATGCGGTCCACCAACCGTCTGGAAGCCAATCCCTTCAGCAAGCGGCGTATGGCGCCGCGCGTCCCCACTTCAACCTCAATGGTGCGTAGCTCTGTGCCCGATTCAGGAAATACCCAAAGCAGTGAGACATCGTTGACGCGGACAACTTTGCGCCCGTGTACGTCG
>JAJYGR010000255.1 GCA_021790655.1 Acidobacteriota bacterium
CGCTGGTGATTCGCAGATTTCTGCTTCCTGCGCGAAGAGATTTTCTTTTCAATGCGAATACGCTGCTGCATCCCGATGTGCGACGCGGATATATCAGTCGCGACTCGCTGATTGTCTCCGCATTCATCCTGTTCCACGTTGGCAGTCGCGCAATTGGAGCGGGTGCTCGCATCGCTGCGGAAGGGCCGGACAAATTTCAACCGTTCGCGACGCTTTTGTCGCACTTGTTTACGCCACAGAATGCGGATGCATGGCGCCTCTTCGGTTACTGGGGAGCGCTGGGCAGCGTGCTGGTGTTTCTCGCCTATTTCCCCTACACCAAGCATGTGCATATTTTTATGGCGCCGACGAAATACTTTTTTGCGCGCCGCGCTGGTTCCGGCGTTTTGCCGCCAATGGAAATCAATCTGGAAGCCGAGAGCGAGCAGATTGGAGCTAAGAGGCTGGAAGACCTGTCGTGGCCGCGACTGCTCGATGCGTATGCGTGTATCCAGTGCAATCGCTGTCAGGATGTTTGCCCGGCGACAGCGACGGGAAAATCGCTCAGCCCGTCTGCGCTCGAAATCAACAAGCGCATGGAGTTGAATGAGCTGTCCGCCAGCAGTTCCGGATTTGCCGCGGGCAAAAGCAGTCCGCATCCTCTGTTGCAATTTGCCATCTCCGCTGAGGCAGCGTGGGCCTGCACCACCTAGATCGGTTGCATGGAAGTGTGCCCGGTGCAGGATGAACAGATGCTGGACATCATCGACATTCGCCGCAATCAGGTGATGATGGAAGGCGAATTTCCGGTGCAGCTACAGACCGCCTTTCGCGGCATGGAGCGGGCGAAAAACCCGTGGGGTATCAACCACGACAAACGTCTGGATTGGGCCGACGGTCTACAAGTAAAGACGACGGAAGAGAACCAGGAGCCGGACGTTCTCTACTGGGTGGGCTGTGCGGCGAGCTATGATCCGCAGGCGCAAAAGACGGCGCGCGCTTTTGTGCAATTGCTCAATTATGCAGATGTCAACTTTGCTGTGCTTGGGAAAAAAGAGTGTTGCACGGGCGACAGTGCGCGCCGCGCTGGCAACGAACTGCTCTATCGTGAACTGGCTGACCAGAATATTGCGACATTGAATCAGGTCAAGCCGAAACTCATCGTCGCAAGCTGTCCGCACTGCATGAACGCCATCGGCAATGAGTACAAACAAATTGGCGGATCCTATTCCGTCATGCATCACACGCAGTATCTTGAGTCGCTGATGTCCACAGGAAAGCTGGATGCAGCGCGGCTGGATGCGAGCATTACCTATCACGATCCGTGCTATCTGGGACGGCACAATGGGGTCTACGATGCGCCGAGAAATGTTCTGCATGTATTGGGGGATGAAATGTTGGAGCTTGACCGCAACCGCGAAAATTCTTTCTGTTGCGGCGCAGGTGGCGCGCAGTTCTGGAAGGAAGAAGAGCCGGGCAGCGAGCGAGTTTCAGAGAACCGTTTCCGCGAAGTGAAGGAGCAGTTGAGTTCTTCCAAGCACGAGAAGACGCTGGCTGTGGGCTGTCCTTTTTGCAAGAGCATGCTGAGCAGCACGCCGGGCAAGAGTGACGCGGATGGAATTGTTGTGAAGGATGTCGCGGAACTGCTGCTGGAGAGCGTGCAGAAAAAGAAAGGCATCGTCGTTGCTTCGATGCAGTTGCCTTCGTTGCAGACGGAGATGGAAAAAAATGTCGGCGTGGTTGAACGTGTCGCGGCTGCTACGCCGTCTGCCGAGCCTGCTGCTCTGTCGTCATTGCCACCTGTTGCATCTGCTCCTGCTCCAGAAAAAGTGGAACGCAAAAAGTGGCAACCGAAAGCCAGTACGCAGACTTCCTCGGAAACCAAGCCCGCGGATGAATAGACCCACGACAATTTTTCATTTGATTGCCGAATGTCCTCTACACCGCCGGAGTATGCCAAAATAAAGCTGTAGACTCTCATGTCCAATCCAAACATTCCAGATTCGCAAACCGCCCCGGAAGCCGACGAGTCTTTCGGAGAAATATTTTCCAAGTATGAGCAGAGCCACTTACGCAAAGACGAAGATGGTGGGAAGCAGCTCGAAGGCACAGTGATCGCGCTATCCGCTGAGTCGGCATTTCTTGACATTGGTTTCAAGACCGAAGGCATACTGCCGCTGGCGGCCTTGCAGGGCGTGGGAGAGACAGTAAAAGTTGGCGATACATTTCCCGTCTCTGTAAAAGGGCGCGATGCGGAAGGCTACTACACGCTTTCACGGTTGAAGATCGCGCAGCCGAAGGACTGGTCAGCGCTGGAGCGGGCCTTCGCCGACAAGTCGACGATTACTGGCATCGTAACGGCGGTGGTCAAAGGCGGCGTCAGCGTCGATGTGGGCGTGCGGGCGTTTATGCCGGCCTCTCGCAGTGGAGCGCGGGAAGCAGGCGAGATGGAGAAGCTGGTCGGGCAGGAGATCCTGTGCCGCATCATCAAGCTCGATGTAGCGGATGAAGATGTTGTCGTCGATCGGCGCGTGGTTGCGGAAGAAGAAGAGCGTTTCACGAAAGAACGTCGCTATGCTGAGGTGAAGGAAGGCGACATTGTGCATGGCACAGTCCGGAGCCTCACCGATTATGGAGCGTTTGTCGATCTTGGAGGCGTGGACGGCCTGTTGCACGTCGGAGACATCGCGTGGGGTCGCATTCACAAGCCAGAGGACGTGCTCTCGCTGGGTCAGCAGATTGAAGCCAAAGTTTTGAAGATCGACACGGAGAAGCAGCGCATTTCGCTCGGCATGAAGCAACTGCTGTCGCATCCATGGGATTCCGTCGCAGAAAAGTACAAGACAGGCGAGCGCGTTCGCGGCGTTGTCACGCGCGTCGTGGAGTTTGGCGCGTTCGTCGAATTGGAGCCTGGAATTGAGGGCTTGATCCATCTTTCCGAAATGTCGTGGGTAAAAAAAGTGAGAAAGCCCAGTGATTTGTTGAAACCCGGCGAAACCGTGGAGGCGATGATTCTGGCGATCAACGCAGGCGAACGCCGCATCTCGCTTGGGTTGAAGCAGGCGCTCGGCGATCCCTGGGAGGATGTGGCGCAGCGGTTTGCTATTGGCTCACAGATTGAGGGACCGATCACCAGCATGACGAAGTTCGGCGCGTTCGTCCAGCTTGCGGAAGGCGTAGAGGGCATGATTCACGTCAGCGAGATCAGCGCGGAGAAGCGCATCGAGCATCCTCAGGACGCGCTCAAGCTAGGGCAGGTCGTGAAGGCGCAGGTGCTCGAAATCGACAAAGAAAAGCGCCAGTTGCGCCTCAGCATCAAACAGTTGATTCCGACCAGCGTGGAGGAATACATCGCCGAACACAAGGTAGGCGATGTGGTCACGGGCCGCATGATGGAAACGTCCGGCGCGACGGCGCGCGTGGAGTTGGGTGAAGGCGTCCGCGCCACATGCCGCGTCGTAGAAAAAAATGCCGACGAGGAAACCGCTGCCGCGAAAGCGCCACAAGCGGAAGGGAAAGTGGATTTGTCCTCTTTGAGCGCCATGCTCAACGCGCGCTGGAAGACCGGCAGCACTGCTGCTACCGCAGCAAAGCCGGAAGCCGCTCGCGTCGGGCAGATTCGTAGCTTTCGTATCGTGAAGCTGGACGCAGATGCGAAGAAGCTGGAAGTTGAGCTGACCTGATCTGGCGATCGCTGGCTGCTACGCGATGGCCTGTGGGATGGCTTCTTCCCATCTGCCCTGGGCCTTCAGGATAAGTTCGACGACCTCGCGTGCTGCGCCTTCTCCGCCTGCCGCGTTGGTCACATAGTGGCTGATGGCTTTCAGTTCCGGCGCCGCAGTGGCGACGGCGACTGCGAGGCCGGAGCGCAGGGCCACGGGAATGTCTGGCAGATCATCTCCCAGGTAAGCGACTTCCTCTATGCCGACTCCGGCATTTAGCAGGCACGCTTCGTATGCAGGCATTTTCTTCCCCTGACCCACATACACGAAGTCAACAGACAACTCCTTGGCGCGTTGTTGCACCGCCGGAGATTTTCGTCCAGTAATAAAGCCTGTCTTGATTCCCATCAGATGCGCCAGCTTCAGGCCGAGGCCATCTTGCGAATTGAAGACCTTCATCTCCGCAATGCCGCCGTCAGGCAGCGACATGAGGCAGACGCCGCCATCGGTGAGGGTGCCGTCCACATCCATGAGAAAAAGGCGTATTTTTCGAGCGCGATCCAGAAGAGTAGGTGCAGGAACACGATTCTCTGACATGCAAATAAGTTTACCTTTGCAGCGCCCCAGACAGGGTCACAGATAGTTTGAGATTTCGATCAGGTTGCGGTCCGGGTCGCGCAGATAGACGGAAAGAATTTTACCGAGCGTGCCAGCGCGCTCGACCGGGCCTTCTTCCAAATGCACTCTCTGGCTGGTGAGATATTCAATGACGTCCTTCAACGGCGTCGCGGTGATGAAGCAAAGATCGCTGGAGCCTGGAGTAGGGTGCGCGGCTTTGGGGTTGGACTCATGACCGCGCTGTTGCAGGTTGATCTGCTGCATGCCAAAGGTGAGCGCCTTGCGGCCTTCGCTGGCAATCAGGTCCATTCCGAGGGCTTCCGTATAGAAATCGACCGTGGCGTCGATGTTCGCCACA
>JAJYGR010000247.1 GCA_021790655.1 Acidobacteriota bacterium
CGCAACTCGTTGCACGTCCGCTTTGCGGATGAAGCCATCTGCATTGGGCCGCCGCGTTCCGCAGACAGCTATCTGAACGTCCCCGCAGTCATTAGCGCTGCGGAGATTGCCGATGTCGATGCGATCCATCCGGGCTATGGGTTGCTGAGCGAGAATGCCAACTTCGCCGAAGTATGCCGCGCTTCGAACATCAAATTCATTGGACCGCCGCCGGAAGTGACGCGGCTGATGGGCGAGAAAGAAAAGGCCCGCATGTCCATGAAAAAGGCCAAGGTGCCTATCCTTCCCGGCTCGGAAGGCGTCATCCAAAGCGAAGAAGAGGCGCTGGACTGGGCCAAACACACGGGTTATCCAGTAATCCTGAAGGCTTCCGCAGGTGGTGGCGGGCGTGGAATGCGTGTCGTCCGCAGCCCTGAGGAGCTGCCGAATTTTTTCCATGCCGCGCGAACCGAGGCGCAAAACGCCTTCGGCAACGGCGATCTGTACATGGAAAAATTCATCGAGCGTCCGCGCCACATTGAATTTCAGGTTTTGGCCGACGAGCACGGCAACGTTGTTTCGCTCGGAGAACGTGAATGCTCCATCCAGCGAAGGCATCAGAAATTGATTGAGGAAGCACCGTCGCTCCAGGTGACGCCCAAGATGCGCGAAGAAATTGGCGCCACGCTCAAGCGGTGCCTGGAAGCCATCGGCTATATGAATGCCGGGACCGTCGAGTTTTTGATGGATGAAGATGGAAAGCTCTACTTCATTGAAATGAACACACGCATCCAGGTGGAACATCCCGTGACCGAGATGGTGACGGGCATCGATCTGGTCAAGGCGCAGTTTCGCATCGCGGCGGGCGAAAAGCTCAGCAACATTCTTCCGAAAAATCTTGAAATTCGCGGCCATGCCATTGAATGCCGCATCAACGCCGAGCACCCGGAAAAATTCACGCCCTCTGCGGGAAAAATTACCGCATATAACCTGCCCGGTGGCACCGGCGTGCGCGTGGATACAGCACAATATGCGGAAGGCATTGTGCCTCCTTATTACGATTCGCTCATCGCCAAACTGATCGTGCATGGCAAGGACCGCCCTGAAGCCATCGCGCGTATGCAACGAGCACTTGGCATGTTCGTCGTGGAAGGCATACACACTACGATCCCTCTTCATCAGCGCATCTTCGCGGATGAAGATTTTCGCGTCGGCGCATTCGACACCAAATTTATGGAGCGCTTCTTCGAGCGGGAAAAACTGCGCCGCGAAGCTGCCCTGTAATCGATGACGATTCCCCGCCTGTACGCCATTGCGGACGTGGATTTATTGGCGGCCCGCTCGTTGCCACTCGACACATTTGCCGCCGAGCTTCGCGCAGCCGGAGTCGAATTGGTGCAGTATCGCAATAAGCAAGGCAACGCCCGCCAGATGCTCCAGGACGCCGCAACACTGCGCGGTATTTTCTCTGGCGCATCCGCCAAGCTCATCCTGAATGACCGCGCCGACCTCGCACTGCTCTCTGGCTTCGATGGCGTGCATGTCGGGCAGCAGGATTTAGCCGCCGAAGATGCCCGTTCGATCCTCAGGCCAGGCTCCTGGGTGGGGGTCTCAACCCATACGTGTCGGCAGCTCATCGAAGCCAACGCAACAAGCTGCGATTACATCGCGTATGGCCCCATCTTTGCGACTGCCAGCAAAAACAATCCCGACCCAACCGTGGGTCTAGCTGGCCTGCGCGCCGCGCGCGCCAAGACGCGCAAGCCTCTGGTCGCTATCGGGGGCATTACCCGCGCCAATTGCCGCTTGGTGCTCGATGCCGGGGCGGATTCGGTCGCCGTCATCTCCGATCTGCTGTCCGCCAGGAACAATCCCAATGCAATCCCCATGTCTACTCGCCAGCTAGCGGAAGAATTTCTCAGCTTGCTTGCATAACGCGTCTCACTTGCTCGAAAATGTGACCCATCACAAAATGCTCACCCAAAAGTATGCGCGATGCGATACGCTATCGGGTAACTACCATGGCGGAAAAGTGGTATCTTAGCGGTTGCTTGTGTAGGGTTCTGTCTTCAAAATCGATGCACAATATACATAGAAAATACTGAGGGAGAATCCTCATACATGGCAAAACTTTGGGCTGTCAAGCCGATGTCCGCGCTGATGAACGAAGCGCGCGAAGAAGGCGAACACCAACTTAAGCGCGCTCTTGGCCCTGTCAATCTCATCACACTTGGCATTGGCGCTGTCATCGGCGCTGGCATTTTTGTCCTGACTGGACAGGCCGCCGCGCTTCATGCTGGCCCTGCCGTTGCTCTCAGTTTTGTCCTGGCCGGCGTCACATGCGCGTTCGCGGGCCTTTGCTATGCGGAGTTCGCGGCGCTGATTCCCATCGCAGGCTCGGCCTACACCTACGGATATGCAACGCTCGGCGAATTTGTTGCGTGGATGATTGGCTGGGACCTCGTACTGGAATATGCGTTTGGCGCGGCCACCGTCGCCTCCGGTTGGAGCGGATATCTGGTGAGTCTGCTGCAGGACTTCCACATTTACTTACCGCCGCAACTCACTACGACCTATGGCGATGTGCTCTATAAATACAATGCTCATTGGGTGCCTGCCGGTTCTCTGCCCATGGGCATGAGCACGGCCGGTTTGCAGCACGTGACGGGCATCTTCAATCTGGTTGCTTTTCTCGCCATTCTGGCGGTCACGGTCGTTCTCGTAGTTGGCATTGAGGAGTCCGCCAACCTCAATACCACGATGGTCATGATCAAACTGTCCGTCGTCGGCGTCTTCCTGGTGATCGGGATAGGTTTTTTGCTGCGTCATCCACACCTGGCCCACATGAACTGGCATCCTTTCATTCCGCCGTCAGAAGGTACGGGACGCTACGGATGGGGTGGGATCAGCGCAGGTGCGGCCTCCATTTTCTTTGCCTATATCGGCTTCGATGCGGTCTCTACTGCTGCCCAGGAAGCGAAGAACCCACAGCGCGATATGCCGATTGGCATCCTTGGAACGCTGGTGATCTGTACCATCCTCTACATTATGGTTTCAATGGTGCTGACAGGGCTGGTCAGCTATCGAATGTTGGACGTGGCCGATCCTATGGCCCTGGGCATCGATGCCACGGGCGTTCGGTGGGGCAGCATCCTGGTCAAGATTGGCGCGGTCTTCGGACTGGCGACTGTAATGCTGGTGATGTTGCTGGCCCAGAGCCGTATCTTCTTTTCCATGTCCCGCGACGGACTGCTGTGGAGGTGGGCCGGCAAAATTCACCCACGCTTCCGCACGCCCTATCTCTCGAACATTGTTGTCGGGTGCATCGTGGCCTTTTTGCCAGCTCTGTTTCCTATCAACAGGCTTGCTGAGCTGGTCAATATGGGCACGCTGCTGGCTTTCGCGATTGTCTGCGCCGGGGTGTGGATCCTGCGCCGCCGCCTGCCTGACATGCACCGTCCCTTTAAAACTCCGTGGGTACCGCTGGTGCCCATCCTTGGCATCGTTACCGCGCTTTATCTCATCTGGACCCTCCCGCTGTTGACAAAGGAAGTCGTCATTATCTGGCTGATCGTCGGCCTGGCGATTTACTTTACCTATAGCGTGAAGCACAGCAAGGTGCAGAAGGCACTGGGCACGGAACGAAAATAAATGGGGTCAGACCAGATCGTGCACGACATTCCGAAATCGAGTTTCATCCCAAGTTTGGTTTTGATTTGTTCTTCAAGAAACCCAACGCTTCGCCGAATGCCCCATCAGCCGATCGATTGGACACCCACGGAGCAAGATCGTCAATCACGAAGGCTTTCGCAACCTCGGAGCCCGAGTTCAGCTTCACTTGTTTCCTTTTGAGGCGGTAAGCAGTGAAAGGCGTATTTTTGTTGGAGTAGTTCTTGTAGACTTCGATGCGATACTCAGCGCCGTCGATCCATACATCGACCGTTCGCAAGAGTTCTTCTATTGACTCGAATTTATTTAGAAATATTGTCTCGGTTAAAGGGTCAGCCATTGATTACCTTTTCCAGCTTTGAAACGCGGACGAATGCAGGTCCAGTTGCTGTATATATAGATTTGTCATCCTGAACGAAGTGAAGGACCTCGTGTTCTCCAGAGAAAACGCTATATCCTTCGCCTGCGGCTCAGGATGACAAAGTCTTATGTTCTATCTACACCAATAGTAGAAATCCATCTAACTGCATCCGCTCGTGCTGCCGCATTCCACGCATTTGTAACAGCTACCGTTACGGACCATGATAGCGCCGCAAGTGTGGCAACTGGGCGCGTCGCCCATATCGACGAATTCGCGCATGGCGTCTGCGGCATGGACCAGGCCACGGTCTTCCATCCGAAGATGGCCTTCGCTTGCGGTGTGGCTCGCATTCACCTCCGGCAGAATGCCACCCTGCGGAGCTGAAGTCGCCCCCATTCCACGTGTGGTTTCCTGGAACGCCTCGTGCATCGACGGATACGGCTCGGGAGTGAGGGACTTCGGCGCTTCAGTTGCGCCTGTAGCCTGCTGCGCCATCCCTGCGAAAAGCGTGAGCTGCGTCCCGGAAAGGAAACGCAACTGTAGCCAGCGGAAGATGTAGTCCATGATCGACTTGGCAAAACCGATCTGCTCATTGC
>JAJYGR010000059.1 GCA_021790655.1 Acidobacteriota bacterium
AGTTTCCGTAAGTGACCACGAATATCAAATCAGAATTACAAACACAGGCGGAGACTGGGGACCCAATAGCCCAATTTTCTTTAGAGTAACGAGTGATTTTAACAACTTGGGCGAGTGTACGTTCACGCCGCAGTAAGGTTGTGTTGTTTCTAGCTAGAGTTTCTCCTGTGGCGCGTCAAAAAGAAAATCCTTGCTGCGCAGCTCGCGAATAGTGTCGCGTATCTTTGCGGCCTTTTCAAACTCGAACCTCTGCGCGGCCTCTCGCATGGCGGCTTCCAGCTTGGCGATATGCAGGTCGAGATCCTCCTCGGACTGAAAGCTCTCGGGCATTGTGTCTGCTTCCTCGGTCAGGTCGGCGTATTCGGCCTTCAGAATGCCAGCCAGCGTCATGTCCACCGACCGAATAATGGAGGTTGGCGTAATGCCGTTTTCCTGGTTGTAATCTTCTTGAATTTTTCTGCGACGGTTGGTTTCTCCGATGGCCCGGCTCATGGAATCCGTCATTTTGTCCGCGTAGAGAATTGCCCTGCCTTTTACGTGCCTTGCAGCGCGGCCAATGGTCTGGATCAGCGATCCGGCGGAGCGGAGGAAGCCTTCCTTGTCGGCATCCAGAATGGCGACCAGAGAGACCTCCGGCAGGTCGAGTCCTTCGCGCAGCAGGTTGATGCCGATCAGCACGTCGTACTCGCCCTTGCGCAGGTCGCGCAGCAGTCGCACCCGCTCCAGCGTTTCAATCTCAGAGTGCATATAGCGGCAGCGCACGCCGACCTCCGTGTAGTAGCTGGCCAGGTCTTCGGCCATGCGCTTGGTCAGCGTTGTCACCAGCACGCGCTCGCCATTCTTCACGCGCTCGCGAATCTCCGCCAGCAGATCGTCGATCTGCCCGCGCACCGGACGAATCTCCACCTGCGGATCGACCAGTCCTGTGGGCCGAATGACCTGCTCCACCACGACGCCACCGGACTGCGTCAGTTCATACGGCCCCGGCGTGGCCGAAACATACGTCACCTGGTTGGTGCGGTTCTCAAACTCTTCAAACTTCAGCGGGCGATTGTCCATCGCCGACGGTAGGCGGAAACCATAATCGACCAGGCTTTGTTTGCGCGAACGATCGCCGTGCCACATGCCATGCAATTGCGGAATGGTAACGTGCGACTCGTCAATGAATAGTAGATGGTCTTTCGGAAAATAATCGAGCAGTGTCGGCGGCGGTTCGCCGGGAAGGCGGCCAGAAAAATGCCGCGAATAGTTTTCGATCCCATGGCAATACCCCATGGACTTGATCATTTCAAGATCGAACCGTGTGCGCTGATGGATGCGCTGCGCCTCCACCATGCGACCTTGCGATTCGATCTCTTTTTCCCACACTTCCAGCTCGGCCAGAATGCCTGTGATGGCCGTCTTCTTGCGCTCCGGCTGTACAACATAGTGGCTCTTCGGATAGATGGGCAGCCGCGCATATTGCTGCTTGACGGTGCCGAACAGCGGATCGATCTGCGACAGCGATTCAATCTCGTCGCCAAACAGTTCGATGCGAAAAGCACTTTCATCGTAAGTCGGGAACACTTCGATAACGTCGCCACGCACACGAAACGTCCCGCGGCGAAAATCCACATCGTTGCGCTCGTACAGGATTTCAACAAGCCTTCGCGTAATGTCCTCACGGCGAATCTTCTGGCCGCGTTCGAGCAGCATCAACATGCCGTAGTAGGCCTCTGGCGAGCCAAGGCCGTAGATGCAGCTCACCGACGAAACGATGATGACATCGCGCCGCTCGAACAGCGACCGCGTGGCGGAGAGCCGCAACTGGTCGAGTTGCTCATTGATGGTGGCTTCCTTCTCAATGTAGAGGTCGCTCGATGCGATGTAGGCTTCCGGCTGGTAGTAGTCGTAATAGGAAACGAAATATTCGACGGCATTGTTGGGGAAGAATTGTTTGAACTCGTGATACAGTTGCGCGGCAAGAGTTTTATTGTGCGCCAGAATCAGCGCAGGCCGGTTCAACTGCTCAATCACCTTGGCGACCGTGAAGGTCTTGCCGGAGCCGGTGACGCCGAGCAGCACCTGATGCTTCTCCCCGCCAACGATGCCGCGGACCAGATCATCGATGGCGCGACCCTGGTCGCCACGCGGCTGGTAGTCACTGACAAGCTCAAAGTCCATATAGTTCTATTTTAATTCGGTACGTTGAACAGGCTTGCGTCATGTATTCGCCGGGGTATAGCCTAGCAATGTTATGAAGGTTGTGCGCCAATTCGCGTTGATACTGGCGTTCCTGCTGCCGCTGGTGGCCCCGACCATGGCCTGCGCGCTTCCCAACGCACAACTGGGTCCTGCGGAACGGGCCTGCTGTAACCAGATGAAGGGCCAGTGCGGAAGCATGGAAATGCCCGCTTCGCACGGCTGCTGCTACAAGGAACTACCTACAGCAGGCCATTGGAATGCTGCGATCCAGGTGAGGTCCGCATGCGCCCCCATTGAGATGTCCGCAATTGCTGCATCCTCTTCCGCCATTCTCCTGCCGCTTCCGCTCGTTACATCCGCTTACGAACTGCGGCCGGGTAGCACGCCGCCTCATTCCCCACCTCCCACAATTTCCGTTCTCCGAATCTAGCAACCTCCATTCTCCCGCTTCGTCTGGCAGGATGACCGTGTAGCTGCGTGTTCGCTTATGCCAGATCTTACGAAACGCTGAAGAGACTGGAGATTTTGTATGCACATGGTCCGCTTTTTGACCGCCATGCTCGCACTTGCGACCGCGCTCGCCGCATCCGGGCAGGCAAGTCCGTCGAATACACCTACACCGTTGTCTCAGCTTTTAACTGAGGCCAGCCATAACAACGCCCAGATAGCGGCTGCCGATCATGTATGGCAAGCGGCAAAGCAGGTCCCGCGTCAGGTGGCAACGCTGCCCGATCCGACCTTCACCTATCAGCAGCTCAGTGTAGGCAGCCCGAGGCCGTTTGCAGGCTATACCAATAGCGATTTTGCATACGTCGGCATCGGAGCGTCGCAGGAGTTGCCGTATCCCGGCAAGTTGCGCCTGCGGGAAAAGGTCGCAAAGCGCGCTGCGGACGTGAAGGAAATCGAGCGCGATGCAACCACCGCGAGTGTTGCCGACGCAGTGAAGGCCGACTATCTGCAACTGGCATATCTGCAAATGACGCTTGGTATTTTGATGGAGAACCAGAATGTTCTGGACCAGCTCATCCAGGATGCAACCGCGCACTATCGGGTAGGCCAGGGCTTGCAGGCCGATGTGTTGCAGGCGCAGGTGGAGCGGACGAAGGTCCTCCGCGAAATCACCATGCGCCATCAGCAAGTGGGACAGATCGAAGCCCATCTCAAAGGCCTGCTGCATCGAGACCAGGATTCGCCAGATATTGTGACGGAGGACCTGACGGAAAGCCCTTTGAAGCACACCTCCGCAGAGCTGTTGCACTTGGCGCGTGGGCACAACCCTGAAGTGCGGATGGATACCAGTGCGGTCAACAAACAGGATGCGGCGCTGGCCTCCGCGAAGCGCGAAGGCAAACCGGATTTTGACCTTGCGTACATGTACCAGAACACGGACCGGAAATACCGCGACTACTACATGCTGACGTTCAACGTCCGCCTGCCGAGGAGAGGACGCGTACACGCCGAGGTCGCCCAGGCAGCCGAGATGCTCGCGCAATCGAGAGAGACCCTCGATGCGGGCCTGCAACAGCAGCTCGCGCAGGTAAAGCAAGGATACGTGACGGTCACGAGCGATGAGCAGCTATTGAAGGAATACCGTGAAGGGCTGATTCCCCAGTCCGACGCGGCTTATCGCGCAACTCTCAACGCGTATGCCAATGACCGCGACCAGTTTACGCATGTGCTGCTCTACTTTGTGAATGTTCTGAGCTTAAAGCTCGACGAAGCGCAAGTACTGGCGGACCACGAGACCGCATTGGCCCACTTGGAAACACTGACAGGAGCGACACTGCGATGAACAAATACGTCGTACGGACCTCTCTGGTATGGCTTGGCGTTGTTGTAGTTGTCGCCGGGCTGTTCTACTATCGCTCGCGATTTTCTCATCCGGCAGCCGCACTGCATTCCGCAACCGCTTCAGAGTTACAACCGGTCGCGGTTGGCCCTGCTTTGAACGACGAGAACAAGCCTCCGACTCAGGAACAGCAGCCGGAGACAGCGTTGGCCCCCGTCCAACTTACACCGGAGCGGATGCAGAGCATCGGCGTGAAGACTGGCACGGCGGAGTTCATGCAACTGGCCGATGACATTTGCGCCACAGGAACTGTAGACATCGATGAACGCTTGGTGTCGTATGTGCAAGTGCGATTCCCTGGTTACATCCGCAAGGTCTACGCCAATGCCACCTATCAATATGTGCGCAAGGGGGAACCGCTCTTCACGATTTACAGCCCCGAGCTTGTCGCTACGCAGCAGGAGTATCTGCTGGCGCGGCAGAACCAGAAAGCATTGAGCGCGAGCACGGTGGATGGAGTGGCTTCCGGCGCTGCGTTGTTGTCCGCTGCCGCAGAACAGCGCCTGCAGCAATGGGAAGTTCCACCCAGCGAATTGCAGCGGCTCAAGCAGACCGGAACGCCGATCGCCGATCTGACCGTCAACTCTCCAGTCTCCGGTTACATCACGGAATACAACGCGCTGCCGAATATGTATGTGGAACCGTCTACACGCCTCTACACCGTTGCCGAACTGTCGCGCGTTTGGGTGTACGTCCAGGTCTTTCAGGAGGACGTGGGCCGGTTGAAGCCTGGAGATGCGGTTGGAATCACCGTGGATGCGTATCCAGGCAGGACATTTCACGGAAACATCGATGAAATTCTGCCGCAGGTCGATCTTGCGACAAGGACCGTCCGTGTGCGGCTCGTGATTCAAAATCCTGGCCTGAAATTGAAGCCCGGCATGTATGTGAATTGCGACCTGAAGTCGCCGCTGGGCAGACAACTCGTGGTGCCAGCTTCCGCAGTCTTCCAGACGGGTAGCAAACAACTGGTTTTCATCAACCGGGGCAACGGTAGCCTGGAGCCGAAAGAAGTTGTTTTGGGACCACGCGCCGGTAATGATTATGTCGTACTGAAGGGGTTATCGCCACACCAGAAGATCGTCACCTCGGCAAATTTCCTCATCGATTCCGAGAGCCAATTGCAGGCCGCAGCCGGTTCCTTCATGCCGCCGCCCGGGGCGGGAAATGCTTCTCCGCCAGCCAATGCCACTCCGGCAACGCAAGCCAACATTGACTTTACGACTGACCCCAATCCGCCACAGAAAGGCACGAATACATTCCGCGTGAAGCTGACGGGTCAGGGCAACAGTCCAGTTGCCGGGGCCGATGTGACAGTGACTTTTTATATGGCGGCGATGCCCGCGATGGGAATGGCCGCGATGAACATCACCAGCAAACTGAGTGATAAGGGTGCCGGACTCTACGAGGGAACAGCCTCGCTTGGCTCTGGCGGAACCTGGCAGGTGACCATTGCCGCGCAGAAGAACGGGCAGACTCTCGCCATGCGGCAACTACGGGTCAACGCGACGGGAGGCATGTAGATGATCTCTCGCATTATCGAAGTTTGCGCGCGCAATCGCTTCCTGGTATTCACAGCAGTCTTGCTGCTGACGCTTGCCGGTATCTGGTCGTTGCAGCATGTTCCGCTGGATGCATTGCCGGACATCTCCGATGTTCAGGTAATTGTGCATACCCAATGGGCGGGCGAGCCTCCCGATGTGATTGAAGATCAGGTCACCTATCCCATTGTGACCAGTATGCTGGCTGCGCCGCGCGTGAAAGCCGTGCGCGCGCAGACGATGTTCGGCGACTCCTACGTGTACATCGTCTTCAACGATGGCACCGATCTCTACTGGGCGCGCTCGCGTGTGGCCGAGTATCTACAGCAGATTAGCGGACGGTTGCCGGAGGGAGTGCATCCCGTGATCGGCCCGGACGCGACAGGAGCAGGCTGGGTCTATGAATATGCGATTGTCGATACAAGCCACAACCAAAGCCTGGCCGATCTGCGCGCGTTGCAGGACTGGCACCTGCGCTACGCGCTGGAAACGGTTCCGGGAGTAGCTGAGGTCGCCACTATTGGCGGCTATGTGCGCCAGTATCAAGTGCAACTTGATCCCAATAAACTGCTGGCCTATGGCATCCCACTGTCCACCGTCATCGATCGCGTCAAGGCAAGCACCAATGAAGTGGGCGGCCGCGTACTCGACCTGAGCGGCGCGCAATACATGATTCGCGGTCTTGGCTACCTTCGCTCACTCAACGATCTAGCGATGGTGGCAGTCGGCAGCAAAAATGGGACGCCTGTCCTGCTGCGCGATCTGGGCGCTGTCAGCTACGGCCCCGATATACGAGAAGGCGTTGCGGAATGGAATGGAAAGGGCGAGACGGTCGGCGGCATCATCGTAATGCGCCAGGGCATGAATGCCCTGAACGTCATCCACGGAGTCAAGGAAAAGCTGCGCGCAATTGCGCCGTCTCTGCCGCCGGGGGTTGAGATCATGTCCGGCTACGACCGCTCCGGTCTGATCCATGCTTCCATCCATACCTTACAGCGCGACCTGTTGGAAGAAGCCATTATCGTCAGCCTGGTCATCATCATTTTTCTCTTCCACTTTCGCTCGGCGCTCATCGCCATCCTCGCGCTGCCCATCACGGTCCTCGTGTCTTTCATTCCTATGTATCTGCTGGGCATCACGTCGAACATCATGTCGCTCGGCGGTTTTGCGTTGGCGATTGGCGTACTGGTGGACGCGTCGATTGTGATGGTGGAGAATGGCCATCGTCATCTCTCCGAACGCCAGCGGGAAAATACAACTCCCGTCACCGAACCGGAGCGCCAGCATATTCTCATCCACGCTGCCAAACAGGTTGGCCCCGCACTGTTTTTTTCGCTGTTGATTATTGTGGTTTCGTTCCTGCCGGTCTTTCTACTGGAAGCGCAGGAAGGGCGCATGTTCCGGCCACTGGCATGGACCAAGACACTGGCTGTGGGTTCGTCTTCCATTCTTGCCATCACGCTGGTCCCGGTCCTGATGGTGATGCTGATTCGTGGCCGCCTCCGCCCGGAGAGCGCCAATCCCATTTCGCGCTGGACGCAGGCCATCTATCTGCCAGTCCTGCGATTTTGCCTGCATCATCGCTGGCTAACAATCGCCGCCAACCTGCTGTTTCTCGTGATTGTGCTGCCGCTCGCTTTTCGTTTGGGCAGTCAGTTCATGCCGCCTTTGTACGAAGGCTCCGCGCTTTACATGCCGACAGCATTGCCGGGCATTTCTATTGGCCAGGCTAAGGTGTTGCTGCAAGAGCAAGACCGCATACTCCGCAGCTTCCCTGAAGTTGTAAGTGTCTTCGGCACAGTCGGGCGCTCCGACAGCGCGACGGACAACGCACCGCTCGATATGTATGACACGACGGTCACGTTGAAGCCGCGCGCGCAATGGCCCGCTGGAATGACCTACGACAAGCTCATTCAGCAGATGGACGCGAAGCTCCAGTTTCCAGGACTTACGAACACCTGGACCAGTCCCGTCGAGAACCGGCTAGATATGGAATTGACCGGTATCAAGACCCCGCTCGGCCTGAAGGTGCAGGGGCCAAGTGTGGATGGCATTCAGCAGGTCGCATCGCAAATCGAAACCATAGTCTCCACGCTGCCGCAAGTGAGGTCTACCTTTGCGGAAAAGGTCGCTCAGGGCTTTTACGTAAATGTTGAGGTGGACCGTGCCGAGGCCGCCCGCTATGGTTTGACCGTGGCGGACGTGCAGACAGCCGTTGCCTCAGGTATCGGCGGCAAGAACATCGCGGAGAACATCGAAGGACGCGAGCGCTATCCCATCAACGTCCGCTATGAGCGCGCTTTTCGCGACAATGTAGAGGAGATGCGCGGCGTTCTCATCGGCACGCCTACCGGAGCGCAGATTCCGCTCGGACAGGTTGCAAAAATCTCTTTCTCCAAAGGGCCGACCATGATACGCGACGAAGATGGCGCCCTTACCGGCTATGTTTACATCGACCTGAAAAACACGAACTATGGAGGTTTTGTCGCGCAAGCGAATCGACAAATCCAGCAAAAATTGAAACTCCCTGCGGGCTATACCTACCAGTGGTCGGGAGAATATCAGTTTGAACAACGCGCGAAGCAGCGCCTCAAGCTGATCCTGCCCATTGTCTTCTTCGTGATCTTTTTGTTGCTCTATCTTGTATTTCATTCCGTGGCCGAAGCGCTGGTGCTGATCTTTCCCACCATCTACGCCATGACAGGAGGGCTCCTGTTGCAGTGGCTGCTTCATTACAACTTCAGTGTCGCGGTTGCAGTGGGCTACATCGCGTTATTTGGTATCGCCGTTGAGACCGGCGTTGTGATGGTCGTGTATCTCCACGAAGCGCTGCGGAGGCGCATGCAATCTACCCCCAAAATGACAAATGCCGATATTGAAGCGGCTGCGATGGAAGGGGCCGTCCAGCGCCTTCGCCCGAAGTTGATGACAGTTTGCGCTGTGCTTGCCAGCCTGGCGCCCATTCTTTGGGAGTCCGGCATCGGCTCCGACGTCATGAAGCCCATAGCCGCTCCAATCGTCGGAGGAATGATTACATCGACGATCCACGTGCTGATCCTCGTCCCCGTGTTTTTCGTCATGATGAAGGAACGGGCATTGAAACGAGGGACTCTCTCTTCGGACGGTAATTCTTCTGCATGAAAACCATGCGTAGAGATCCCACAATTCGGGCGGTTCAGCGTTTGCAATGGATCACCATTGCGTGGATGTCGGTCGAGTTCTCGGTTGCTGTCGTTGCGGGCATTCGTGCCTCCAGCGTGGCACTCACCTCATTTGGCATGGACAGCGGCATCGAATTGTTGTCCGCGAGTGTCGCGCTTTGGCGTTTCCATTCGGGGCAAACCAAGGAGATGGTATCTCGGTGGATCGATGTGGCGCTACTGTATGCACTGACTGCTTACATCCTGATGAGTTCTATCCCATTTCTGCTCAGGCATAACTTCAGTCCTGAGGTTTCGCCTGTTGGAATTGTGATTCTTGCAATTGCGGCAATCATCATGCCATGGCTAGGACATGAAAAACGAAAGCTCGCGCATGCAACTGGAAGTGGCTCTATCAGAGCTGACGCAGCGCAAAGTGCAGTCTGCGCCTATATGTCCTGGATTGCCCTCATTGGGCTGGCCCTGAATGCAGCGTTCAGATTTGCTTGGGCGGACACTGTTGCTGCGCTCTTGCTGGTTCCACTCATAATGTATGAAGCAAATGTTGCCCGAAAGGGCGGAAATTGCTGCTGAAGACGTTTGCCGTTCTGGCGGTCGATTTATACCTATGACAAGATGCGCATGGAATGATCCTGGCCACCAATGTCTCGAACGCAGAAGGAGTGGCGGTAGCTCGGAAGCCTCGCCAAATCATCAGGCACATGACGAGAATTCTGGCGATCGCAACCATCACAAATGCCAGAAAAATTGATCTCCAGATTTTCATGCCCCTTGCCCCTCTATAAAGGGGAATTACTTTTTCACCAGATTGCCACTTTCATCGCGAAGCTCGATTGGCCCCAGTGCCAGCTTCTCAAGGCCGGGCTGAATCTTTGCACGATCACCCACGGCAACCACGATGAGGTGGTCGGGATGCACATCGTGCAGCGCCGCAGTGGCCACCTGTGCAGCCGTCACCGCCTGGTACTGCCCGGGGAGCTTCTGGTAGTAGTCCAGCGGCAGGTCATAGATGAACAGATCGGACATCAGCATGGAGGTCGCGCTCACAGTTTCAAACTCACCCGGCAGCGAATGCAGTGCGTAGTCCTTGGCCAGCTTCAGCTCCGCTGGCGTGGGTGGACTGGTGTGGATGCGGTCCAGCTCCAGAAATAATTGTTTCGCAGCCGGTCCGGTCACGTCCGTTCTCACTTGCGCGCCGGTGTAAAAGGGGCCACCTCCGCGATAGAAGAAAAACCCGGAAAACGCTCCGTAAGTGTAGCCGTTCTTCTCCCGCAGGTTCATGTTGATGCGGCTGGAGAACAAGCCGCCCAGCACGCTGTTCATCTCCACTACGGAAGGATAGTCAGGTGTGTTCCTTGGCACGCCCAGGCCAAAAGCAATCAGCGTCGTCTGCGGCGAGCCGGGCTTGTCGACGATCACCACTTTGCGGCTGGGTGGTGGGGGTTGCGGTGGTGTGGCTACGGTGGCGCCGGTCATGGCTGGCGTCTCGCTCCACGCGCCAAAGTATTTCTCGCCCAGCCGCTTCGCCTCCTGCTCAGTCAAGTCTCCGGAGAACACCAGCGCGGCATGCTTGGGGTCGTAGTGCGCCGCCCAGAAGGCCGCAATCTCGTCACGCGTAATTGACTTCACGGAAGCAGTTGTTCCTATGGGGCGATACCCGTAGGGCTGGTCGCCGTAGAGTGCCTTCTGCCCCACGCGCAGCACCGCCGCTATCGGCTGGTCTTTCTCCTGAAGAATCGCCACCAGTCGCTGCTTGCGGATGCGCTCGACTTCCTCGGCCTTGAATGCCGGGCGCAGGGAAACATCCGAAAGCAGGTCCAATGCCGTTTCCGTGTTATTGCTGAGTGCTGCAATGCTTGCGCTCGCGCTGTCCATGTTGGCATTCGAACGCAGTTCCGCGCCAATCTGGGCAGCATCGTCCGCCAGTTGCGTGGAGGAGCGCGAAGTGGTTCCCTCGGTCAACATCTGTGACGTGTATGCCGCCAGTCCTGGCTTGCCTGCCGGGTTCTGGTCACCGCCAGCAAGTGTCACCAGGGACGCGCTCATCACGGGCAGGGAATGCTGCTCGATCAGATAGACCTTCACTCCGTTGGCCAGATCGAACGTCTTGGGCGAAGGCAGATTCAGCTTCGGCTCAGGCCCGGGCTTCGGCACATCTTTCCGCCAGTTCTGCGCCGCCTCAAACGCTGGAGTGTATGGCGGCACCACTTTTACATTTGCATCGGTGTCCGCGGGGCTTCGGGGAACATCTTCTGTCACTTTCTTGCCCGGCACGCAATACACGACGACCCGCTGGTTCTTGGCAAACTCAGCCTCAGCCGCCTTCCGCACGCTGGCCGTGGTCACGGCCTGATAGCGGGCAATGTCCTGCGGTAAATAGCCGGGGTTGCCAAGATACTGGTTGTATCGATTCATCATGTCCGCCACGCCGCCGAACCCGCCCAGCCGTTGCAGGCCTTCGATCATTCCCGAAAGCTCTTTGTTGCGCGCGCGATCCAGCTCTGCCTGCGTAGGCCCACTGGTCCTCAACGCTTCAATCTGTTTGTCCACCTCTGCTTCGAGAGCTTCCAGTTTCACGCCGGGCCGCGCAATGATGTCGCAGTTCGCCATGGACGTGAAGGGTAGGGAATCGTTCCCGCAGCTCACGCTTTGCGCCATTTGCTTTTCATACACCAGCGTCTGGTAAAGGCGGCTCACCTTGCCTCCGCCAAGAATGTCCATGAAGAGGTCCGTATCGGCGTCGCCTGGCTTGAAAGCCTCCGGCGTTAGCCAAGCAAGGCTCAGGCGGGGCAAGTGGACTGTGTCGGTGATGGTGGCGCGCCGTTCCGTAGTGATCGGTGGCGTCACTACATGCGGCTTCTGTACCGCAGGTCCTTTAGGAATCGGCCCGAAATACCTGGTCATCAGCGCCTTTACTTGCGCCGGATCGAAGTCTCCCGCGATCGCGATGCTGGCGTTGTTGGGCGTGTAGTAGTCGTGGAAGAACTGGCGCACGTCGTTGAGGCGCGCTGCTTCAACATCCGCGTGGGAGCCAATCACATTCCCGTAATAAGGATGGGACTTGGGGAACAGAAGATGTCCCACGGCCTCGTCAGCCACATCGTACGGTTGGCCCTCGTCCTGACGCAGCTCGTTGCGCACCACATCGCGCTGATTGGTCAACTTCGCGCGGTCCAGGGTCTCCAGCAAAAAACCCATCCGGTCGCTCTCCAGCCACAGGCCAAGCTCAAGCTGGTTGCTCGGCAGCGTCTCGAAATAATTGGTACGGTCGTAGCTGGTGGTGCCGTTTACATCTGTCGCTCCGGCCCCTTCCAAATACTTGATGTGCGCTTTCTCGCCCACATGCTCCGACCCCTGGAACATCATGTGCTCAAAAAGGTGCGCGAATCCTGTGAGGCCGGCCTTCTCATTGAGCGGACTCACATGGTACCAAAGGTCCACAGCCACCAGCGGTAGCCGATGGTCCTCATGCAGAATGACCTCCAACCCGTTCGGCAGTGTGTATTTTTCATACTGTAACGTGGGAACTTTCAGTGGCTTCTGCGCTGGCAGATCTTGTGCGGCGGCAAATGCGGGAGCCGCAGTTGCGCAAACCAGCACCGCGCCAATCGCTGCGGAGCAAAACGCGCGTATAGAGGTGGAGGCCAATGCGCGCGCAGGCAGGCAGCGCAGGCAGTGCAGAATGGAACGGTTCATAAATGGGCCTCGTTGGGATGTCTGGCCAACTCGTGGAGATTTCAAAATTTACGAGTTGGCGGTCGGCAAAGCAAAAAAAGTCTACCATGCAGCGCGACAAATCGCGGCGATTGGAACCACTTGCAGTTGGGCCTTCTGGTTCGAATCGATGATCGCTGCGAACGTTCTCTTTATCTCCTGGTATATCCTTTGAGCCCTTGCCTACGAGCTTTGGACACAATCTTGAACGGTCTCTAAATCTGGATCCATAGCGCTCTGGTCGGCATTTACGTGTGCGGGTACATGACAAGCGTATAGGTACCCGATCCCGCGCGATATTCAACCGTATGCGAGGTCTTCCGTTCCAACTTGAATCCGTGTTGCGAGCGGATAGGTCTACCCTCGACCAATATCTTCATCTTTGCAGGAAACACCAGCGAAGCGCTGGTATTTGCCGGAAGCGTGACTATCCAGGTCACGCGTTCTTTGGAAGCTGTCCATCTGGAAGAGATGGGGCCGTAGGGCGAATCGTACGTCGCGCTCGCCTTACCGAGTTGCGTGTTGAACTGCGGGTGCAGCACGATGTGGTGGAAGCCAGGATCGGCAGTGTCCTCGTCGATGCCAGCGGCGTAGCGATACAGCCATGCGCCTACAGCGCCATACGCGTAGTGGTTGAAAGAGTTCATCGATGGATCACCCAGCATTTGATTGCCGTTCCATCGTTCCCACATGGTGGTTGCGCCGTTTCGCACCATGTAGAGCCAGGACGGAAATGTATTCTGGAGCAGCAGTTGATAGGCGACATCGCTATGGTTCCAGCGGCTAAGTTCCAGCAGTAGATACGGCGTGCCGAGAAAGCCTGTCGTCAAATGGTTGTTGTGCGCATGGATGTCCGCGACCAGTTTGTCTGCTGCGACTTGTTGAAGCGCGGCGGGCAACAGATTCATGTGCAATGCCAGCACATAACTTGTCTGGCTGCCGCTGCCGACTGTGCCATCGGGCTGCACAAATGCATGGTCGAATGCATCGCGCAGTTGCGCAAATAAGGCACGGTAGCGGGCTGCGTCCTCAGTTTTGCCGAGCGCGTCTGCCATCTGCGCCATCAGTGTGGCGTCATACGCCCAGAAGGCGGTGCCGATCAGCGCGCGAGGCGTATGGCTCCCAATCGCCAGCCAATCTCCATAGGCTTTGTTGGTCCACAAATGGTCGGGATAGGTGGTTTCCAGATGCTGCATGTAGCGCTGCATGGAGTCCCAGTTTTCGCTGAGTACGCGCTTGTCGCGATATTGGATATAGGCGGTCCATGGCAGGATAACGCCTGCGTCGGCCCAGCCGGGCGCGCCTTCTCCAACGCCCGTCATGCGCGGCGAAACGTCTGCATAGACGCCTGCCGCGGACTGCGCATCGCGGATGTCTGTAGTGAATTTACGGGTGAACGCCTCCAGGTTTGCGTCATAGCTGGCAGTGCGCCAAAAGACGTTGGCGTCCCCCATCCATCCCAGTCGCTCATCGCGCTGCGGACAATCGGTGGGTACGCTTTCAAAGTTGCCGCGTTGGCCCCAGAGGATGTTTTTGTCCAGGCGATTCACGTCACTATCGGCGCTGTTGAATTGGATGGTGCGGGGCGCGTCGGTGTGGAAGACAACGCCGGTGATGGCGTCTTTAGACGGGGTCCCCGGATAGCCGGTGACTTCCACATAGCGGAACCCATGATAGGTGAAGTGCGGCTGGTAGGTCTCCACACCATTGCCGCGAAGGACGTAGGTGTCCTCTTCACGCGCAGAGCGCATGTTCTTGTTGTAGAACTTGCCGTTTGCGTCCAGCACCTCGCCGAAGCGCATGGACACCTTGGTCCCTTTCGGACCTGAGACCTGTACTTGCGCCCAGCCCACCATGTTCTGGCCCATGTCGAAGACGTAAACTCCGGGGCTTTGCTCCGTCACTGAGCGTGGTTGCAGTGTCCTCTCGACACGTATCGGCTGGAAGTCCTGCGCAACCAGCGGTGCGTCATTTGTTGGCTCAACCTGCACCGAGTACCAATTCGCAGCGTCGAAACCGGGACTGTCCCAGCCCGGTTGTTCCAGCCGCGCGTCAAAATCTTCTCCATCGTAAATCGACGAGCGTAGCACAGCGGACTGGGCTGTTTGCCAGGAAGCATCGCTCACGAACTCTTCCTTCGAGCCGTCCGTGTAAGTCACTTCCAACTGCGCCAGAAGCCTGGGAGGAGGAGGTCCAAAATTGTAGCGTCTGCCGGCAAAGGCCAGAGTGGTCGCATACCAGCCTTCGCCCAGCAACGCGCCCATGGCGTTGGCTCCCTGGTGCAGCATTGCGGTCACATCGTAGTCCTGGTACACGATGCGCTTTTCGTAGTCCGTCCAGCCCGGAGCAAGGATTTGTTTCCCAACATTTTGCCCGTTGATGTGAAACTGATAGCTGCCCAAAGCGGTCACGTACAGGCGGGCGGATGCAACAGGTTTTGCCAGCGTAAACTCTTTACGCAACAATCCAGCAGGCTGGTCAGGCCAGGGAATGGTGTATCCATCCTGCCCCATCTTGGCTATCACCGTTGCAGGTTGCCAGGATGTATCGTCGAAGTCCACAGCTTGCCAATTGCCTGCCGCAGCCGTCGAGGTCTTCCATGCGGAAGATGTAATGAGGCGTCGCACTGTCCCATCTGGCATGGTGATGCGCAGCATGGCAATCAGCGCAGGTGGCTTGCCTCCACGAGGATTGATATCGACCTGTGCCGCAAGAACATTATCGCCAGTACGCAGTTGCCGAGACACATCGAACCGCTGGAACGTACCCCAACGCCTGGGTTCGCGGGAATTTTTAGTCGTGGCGTGGCTCACACTCGCGTCGTTGACCCATGTTTTAAGCGTTTCCCGCCCCGTTATGAGTAACTCGGCTTTGAGGGGTACGCCGTCGAGATGAAATTTGAAACGATATTCGGCACTGCTCGCAGGAGCACTTGCAACAACAGTTGGGCCGATCCAGACTGGGTCGCTGGCGCGGTCATCACGGAACTGTTTCGGGTCGTATGCGATCCATTGTCCGCGCCAGTCCGTGGGGAATAGCAGGCCCATCTCCCACCATGCGGGCTGGCTGTATTGTGTACTGCGACCGCCGTTTTCCCATACTCGCACCGCCCAATAATAACGATGCGAGGATTGCAGCGCAGGCCCAGCATAGGGAACATTCACAGACTCAGCGGATGCGACTTTCCCGCTGTCCCACACATCGGCCCTGCCTGGCGCAAGCAGAGAAGGCTCACTTGCAACCAGAAGCTCATAGGCAACCTGCCGCACATTGGTTCCAACTTGGGGCAGCCGCCAGGTAAGCTGTGGGTTTGTGTCGCCCAGACCCAACGGATTCTCAAGGCCATCGCACAACATGTTTTGCGGCGCTGTGGCATCTACCGGCTTTGTGCTTGCGCTTTGGACGGCCTTGGCGTGGACGGACAATACAGTGGTGAACAAAACAAGTAAATAGAAAAACGCCGCACAACAATATGTCGTTTTTTTCATTCCATTTGCCCTTTCATCAACCGGCAGGAATAAATCCTACGTTGAGGTAGTTGCCATAACCAACAAGCAAAGTCGAAAGCACGAGCACAGTCAGGCCCAGGCCCACTAAGACTTTGGTCGTGATGCTTGTGTCGTGCCATTCTTTCAGATAGATGCCCCACAGCGTGGAGAAGATAATGATGCTCGCCATGTGCAGGGTCCAACTGGAAAAGTCGTACTTGCCCATCTTGGTCTGGCCAATACTGTAGAAGAAAAATTGCAGGTACCAGAGAATTCCGGCGGCAGCGCAGAGCAAGTAGTTCAGACTGAGTGTGCCTGCAGGACTATTTGCATCGCGGACTGTATCAGGTCCTGCCGCCTGTCCCAGGAACTGTAGTGCCGTTCCGTTGCGGACCATCAAAACAACGCACCATGCAAAATTTGTGGTCAGGCCACCCAGCAGGATCACGATCAGGATGGGCAGATTCTGCCACTCCAGAGCGCGACCGTGTGCGAGTAAATCTGTCCGGGCAAGCGCGCCAATCGGCTTTCCACTGGCCAGGCCGTAGGCGAAGCAAGCGCTCATCACTCCGGCCAGCACAGCGACCAGAATTCCTTTGGGGAAATTGAACTCAGCGACAGTTTTCTGCTTTTGTGCGGCGCTCAACTCGCTCTCTTTGGAGTAGCCAGCCACGCCGCTCAGTAGGATACCGACCATACAGACAACAATCCCGAACAAGATGACCTGCCCTGGCCGTTGATGAAGCAGCGCAGGCATTTCACCGGCAAAAAGTGGCGGCATCAATGTACCGAAGGCCGTCGTCAATCCCAGAGCAACCGCATATCCCAGCGCGATGCCGAGATAACGAATGGTCAAGCCGAAAGTTAGGCCGCCCACTCCCCAGAGTAGCCCCCATAAATAGGTCAGCAGCAATGTATGCCAAGGCGTGTGATGGAGGATGGTAGTGACTGCCGGAACCAGAAGAAAGGCCGCGATGATCGGCGCCAGCAGAAAGCTGAAAAATCCCTGGATCAGCCAGTACGTTTCCCAGGACCACTTGCGGATGGATCGAAACGGCAGATAGCAACTGGCGGACGCCAGACCTCCGGTCCAGTGATACAAGACACCCAGAAACGGATTCGGCCCCAAACCGTACCTCTTTTTTTTTCAGCAAACTTCGCAGCACTCGCGGCTGCGCAAATCAAAGTACTGAGGATGCTATCGCATGCAGTCGAGATTTACAAAAACAATTTTCGTATTGAAGAACCTACACTATACGACTACCGTAAGATTGTGTTCGACACGTGTCCGCTTTACGACACACACATCTTGGCTTTGTAGGAACAATCATTGTGCAGATTGCACTCTTTATTACCTGCTATAACGACACACTCTTTCCGGAGACGGGCATCGCCGTGGTTCGCGTGCTGGAGCGGCTGGGCCATACGGTCGTTTTCCCTGAAGCACAGACTTGTTGCGGCCAGATGCACTACAACACGGGCTATCAGGCCGAAGCGCTGCCGTTGGTGCGCCGATTTGTAGAGATTTTTCGAGATCATGAAGTGGTCTGCGTGCCGTCCTCTTCCTGTGTGGCCATGATGCGCGAGCACTACGAAAAGATTGCCATCGCCGCTGGGGATAAACAGCTACAGTCAGAAGTACTGGCACTCTTGCCGCGCGTTTACGAATTTACTGAGCTGTTGGCGCATCGCTTAGGAGTCGAGGATGTCGGCGCAACGTATCCGCATCGCGTGACCTACCATGCCAGTTGCCACTCGCTGCGCAGCCTGCATGTCGGAGATGTTCCGCTGCGATTGCTACAGAAGGTGCGCGGCATCGAGTTGCTCCCGCTGGAAGGCCTGGAGCAATGTTGCGGTTTCGGCGGAACGTTTGCCATCAAAAATGCCGATGTTTCCGGAGCCATGCTGGAAGAGAAATTGCAGTGCATCCAGAAGACGCAGGCGGAGATCTGCACGGCGTGCGACAACTCCTGCCTGATGCATCTGCAGGGCGCGATGCATCGACAAAGCGCGCAGGTCAACACAGTTCATATTGCGCAGATTCTGGCGAGCGAATCCCTGCCTTCGGAAGAGCGGAAAGGTCGTTCGTGATGGCTTCTGTACATGAACGAACCACTCAAGATTTTCCCGCTGCGGCCTTTCCCTTGCTCCACAAAGACCAGCTTCGCAGCAACGTTCGCCATGCAACGGACGTGATTCAAGCGAAGAGATTCCGCGTCGTCAGCGAGATGCCGGACTGGCAGTTGTTACGCGATGCGGGTCAGCGCATTCGCGCCCATACCTTTGAGTATCTGGATGCTTATCTTGAAGAATTTGAGCAGCACTGCACGGCTGCGGGAGGTTATGTCCATTGGGCGCGCGATGGAGCTGAGGCCACTCGCATTGTTGTGCAGTTGGCACAGAACGAAACGAGCAAAGTCATCAAGATCAAGAGCATGACCACGGAAGAGATCGGGCTGAACCATGCTTTGGAAGCTGCTGGAATCCAGCCTATCGAGACTGACCT
This sequence comes from Acidobacteriota bacterium, assembly GCA_021790655.1. GTDB lineage: Bacteria > Acidobacteriota > Terriglobia > Terriglobales > Acidobacteriaceae > JAKAAZ01. The sequence continues at coordinate 18,444 of JAJYGR010000059.1, forward strand.
TGCGGAGTTGATCGTGCAACTCGGGCATGACAAGCCTTCCCATATCGTAGCGCCTGCGTTGCATAAAAACCGTCATGAAGTACGCGAACTTTTTGCCCGCACCCTGGACCTTCCCGATCTGGGCGATCGACCGGAGGACCTGACGGAAGCGGCCCGCGTCTATCTAAGGCAGCAGTTTTTGCATACTCCCGTTGCTATTAGCGGAGCAAATTTCTTGGTTGCAGAAACCGGCGGCGTCTGCATTGTGGAGTCGGAAGGCAATGGCCGCATGTGTCTCACACTACCGCGCAAGCTCATCACCATCGCTGGGATCGACAAAGTCATTCCGCGCTTTCGCGATCTCGAAGTGTTGCTGCAATTGCTGCCGCGTTCCGCCACGGGTGAGCGCATGAATCCCTACAATTCTTTGTGGACTGGCATCCATCCAGGCGATGGCCCGCAGGAGTTTCATGTGGTGCTGCTTGACAACCGGCGAACGGAAGTTTTGCGCGACCCGGAGTCGCGCGAGACGCTGCACTGCATCCGCTGTGGCGCCTGTCAGAATGCCTGTCCGGTCTATCGGCAGACCGGCGGCCATGCCTACAGCTCTGTTTATGCTGGACCGATTGGCGCAATCCTTACGCCTCAGCTTGCCATGATGCAGGAAGGAAAATCCCTTCCGTATGCATCTTCATTGTGCGGGGCCTGCTATGAAGTTTGCCCGGTCAAAATCAATATTCCAGAAGTCTTGATTCATTTGCGTGGACGCATTGTGAACGAACAATCGAAGCTCGTTCGCGCTTTCGATCCAGAAGCAGTCGCCATGCGAGCGATGCAATGGATATTTCTCAGCGAAACGCGCTTGAGGTTGGCGCAATGGATAGGGCGGATGGTGCAGCGTCCGTTCCTTGGCCGCAGCGGATGGATAGAAAAACTACCGGGCATACTGGGCGGATGGACCCGCACACGCGATCTGCGTCCGCTGCCTGCACAAAGCTTTCGCGCATGGTTCAAGGCACGCGGCGAATCGTCCTCGGAGGTTTTGTAATGGCTGAGTTCCAAATGGATACAAATGCAGCCCGTGCTGCAATCCTGTCGAACATTCGTTCCGTTACCCGTATGGGCCTCAAGAACAGAGCGCTGACGAAGCATGGCAAGCCATCCCGCGGTCGTATCGGCAGAGTGGTGTACTGGATATTGCAGACCGCATTGCATTGCTTGAAGAACGCCTGCACGATTATGGCGCGGGCGTTTATCAAACGACGCAATCTGAGGTAACGAAGACCGTCGCAGCCATACTGATGGAAAGAAGCAAAAAACGCATGGTTGCGCCAATCGGCATCGATCCTGACTGGCTGCCGATGGGTTTTACGTTTGTCAGCGACGATGCGCTTTCTTATAACGACCTCGATGCGTGCGATGGAGTGCTCACCGGTTGCACCGTGGCCATTGCTACGACCGGGACCCTGGTCCTGTGCCACGGGGCTGCGTCCGCGCCACAGTCTGCTGCAGGACGCCGCGCGCTTACGCTGGTGCCGGACTATCATATTTGCGTGGTGCAGCTTTCTTCTGTGGTCGAAACGGTGTCCGAGGCCATGCATTTTCTGGAGACGTGGAAGAAGCAGCCGATGACCCTGATCTCCGGTCCGTCGGCAACGGCGGACATTGAGATGACGCGCATTCAGGGCGTGCATGGGCCTCGCTTGTTGGATGTTGTGCTTGTCAGATAATACTATCTGCGTACAATTCTTTTGACGCAGACTTTCCCGTTTGAAACATTGCGAAAGAGGACACTTTGCCGAAGACATCGCCGAAACGACTGTATCTGATTCCCGTCCTCTCCAAGGCACTCGACGTACTGGAGTTGGCGCGGCGCGAGAACAAGCCTCTATCGCTTGAGTTCATCTATCAGCGGACGCACATCTCGAAGACGACCGTCTATCGCATTCTGAAGACGCTGGTGCATCGCGGCTATCTGGCTCAGTCGCAGGACGGGCTCTATCACCCGGTCAGCAGGCCACGCAAGATGGTCTTCGGCTTTGGCAGCCAGTCCATCGAAATGCCTTTTTCCGAAGCGGTCACGAAGAGCCTGCAGGCCGCCGCCGCCGATGCCGGGGTGGATTTACTGGTGCTGGACAACCACTACGATCCAGCGATTGCCGTGACCAATGCGGACAAATTTGTACAGAACCGTGTCGACCTGGTGATCGAGTTTCAAGTGGAGCAGCAAGCGGCCGCCATCATCGGCGACAAGATCGCCAGCGCAGGCATTCCGCTGCTTGCCGTGGACATTCCGCATCCACACGCCATTTATTTTGGCGTGGACAATTACCGTGTCGGTTTTGAGGCAGGAGCTTTGCTGGCGAGGCATGCGCAGGAATTCTGGTCTGGCAAAGTAAGTTGGGTGCTGGGGCTCGATCTGGAAGAGGCCGGGCCGCTGGTGCAGGGCCGCATCACGGGTGCATTTGAAGGGGTGCGCTCGATTCTATTGGACATTCCGATCGAATCTTTTGTGCGCATGGATGCGCGGGGCATGCGTGATAAGAGCTACCGGCTGACACTGGACTTTCTGCGTCGCCATCCCAAGGACCGCAATATTCTGATTGCCGCCGCCACCGATACCAGCGCGCTTGGAGCAGTCCAGGCGGTGCGTGAGCTCAAACGCGAAAATTCCATCGTCGTCGTT
>JAJYGR010000049.1 GCA_021790655.1 Acidobacteriota bacterium
TCCGATCGGTCTAAGAAAGATTCCCCCCATTCGATGGCGTCCCCAACGCTCATCGAGCGATCAAACAGGCCTCTCATGCCGCGCCTCTCATGAGGCGACCGAATCGGCCTTCAAACGCTCGGCCTGGTCGTGCGCAATCAACGCATCCACGATGGGCTGCAACTTGCCCTCCATCACCTCGGACAATTGATGGATGGTCAATCCGATGCGATGATCGGTCAGCCGGTTCTGCGGAAAATTATACGTGCGGATTTTTTCGCTGCGGTCGCCGCTGCCTACCATCTGCTTGCGTTCTTTGGCGAGCGCCTGCTGCTGCTTCTCCATCTCCATCTCATACAAGCGCGCGCGCAGAACGCGCATCCCTTTTTCGCGGTTCTTGATCTGCGATTTTTCGTCCTGGCAACTGACCACCGTGCCGGTCGGCAGGTGCGTAATGCGCACCGCCGAGTACGTTGTATTCACCGACTGGCCGCCGGGACCGGACGAGCAGAAAGTATCGATGCGCAGGTCCTTCGCTTCCACTTTGACATCGACATCTTCAGCCTCTGGCAGCACAGCGACGGTGACGGCGGAGGTATGCACGCGGCCTTGCGTTTCCGTCTGCGGAACACGCTGCACGCGATGCACGCCGCCTTCATATTTCATCTGCGAGAAGACCCGGTTGCCTTCAATAATGGCGATGACTTCTTTCAGGCCGCGCACGCCGGACTCCGACATCGACAGAACTTCCACGCGCCAGCGATGCAGCTCCGCAAAGCGCGCGTAGAGCCGAAACAGTTCCGCCGCAAACAAAGAGGCTTCGTCGCCTCCGGTGCCCGCGCGAATTTCCAGAATCACGTTTTTGTCGTCGTTCGGGTCCTTCGGCAACAACAGCAGGCGAATGCGCTCTTCCACGGCGGGCAACTCCGCCTGTAGCTGTGCGAGTTCTTCTTCCGCCATGGCGCGCATGTCCGCATCCGGCTCGCTCGCCATCGCCTTCGCATCTTGAATGCCATACTCAATGCGCTTCAGTTCGCGAATGCTATCGACCACGGCCTCCAGATCGCGATGCTGCTTGGTGACCTTCTGGTATTGCTGCTGGTCGGAGACCAGCGCTGGGTCGGCCAACTGCCGGGAGAGTTCATCGTAGCGGGCTTCGATTTGTGTCAGACGTTCCAACATGGCTTATCTTCCAATGGCCGGATTTTTATCGCGCGCAACTCCGGCGAGGCGCATTGCAATTTTCTATCTGGAAATATGGATCGGGGATTAAAAAGCGGCGAGAACCGCTAATACAGCGTCTCACCAGAGGAGCGGATTGCGCTTGAGGAATGCATTCTTCTTTTATGGTAGCGCGTTTTACAGCGGTCTTTCCAGTTGATCGTGGGCGAAAAGCATCATTCTGAGCGCAGCGAAGAATCCAGTGGGCGATAGCGGCGCATACCACGTTGGCACTGTCTGGATTCTTTACTTCGGTCGCTGCGACGACCTCCGTCCAGAATGTCTCTGTCTGCTGCTGTGGTTCGCGAAGGCGGATTTCAATGCGAGTGGGGCGCTCCATGGCTGTGTGCGTGCTCGCTTGTCAAACCAGCATCCCCCGCCGGCAGGCATCCGTCCTCGACTTCGCAGCCAGCCTCATCGCGCTTTTCAAATTGGATCGTTGTGTGATGAATCTGAAAGTGCTCTCGCAACTCGCGATTCAGGTCCGCGAGGATGCGGCGGCTTTCCGATGGTGGGATATCGGAGATCGTCACATGGCTGGCAAGCGCGTGCAGGTGCGAGCCAAGGCTCCAGACATGCAGGTCATGCACGCCGCAAACTCCAGCCACAGCCTGCATCGCGCGGCGAATGTCTGTGATCGAAAGATTGTCCGGCGTTCCCTCCAGCAGAACATTCAGCGTCTCGCGCACGATGGATAGAGAAGACCAGAAGATGATTCCGGCGATAATCAGCGACAGCACCGGGTCTACCCACTGCATCCCTGTCAGCGCGATGGCGACGCCACCGGCAATCACTGCCGCCGTCGAGAGCGTATCGCCCAGCATGTGAATAAACGCGCCGCGAATATTTACGTCATCGCCAACACGCGACAGCATCCACGTCAGTATGCCATTCATCAGCACACCGACGGCAGCCGTCCAGATCATCAAATGGGGCACAACGGTAAGTGGATGGAGCAATCGCTCGATTGCCTCGACAAACAGCCACCCAGCTATGCCGATAAGCGCAATTGCATTGACGAACGCAGCCAGCACTCCAGCGCGGCGATAGCCAAAAGTTTTCTTGTCCGTTGCGGGCCGCGCATGAAAGTAGACGGCCACAAACGAGAGCAGCAGCGCCAGAAAGTCGGAGGTGTTGTGTCCCGCTTCCGACAACAAGGCGAGGCTGTGCGCGCGCAAGCCAACAAAGAACGTGAGCAGGATGTAGCAAAAGGTCAGCACGAGAGAAATGCGCAGAACGCGCTTCGTCTGGTCGGTGGCTGGCCCGTGGAAATGCATGACCACAGTTTAGTGCAAAAAGGTGCGCGGGCTCTCGAAGTGTTGCTTAAGAAGCTGCGCTTCCACCGGATGGACCCTGATGCAGCCCGCTCCATGTTTCCGCAAGAATGATGCTGTTGGCTGGGTTTTTCGGGTCATATCGAACGGAGACAGGCATACCCAGGCAGGAGGCATCGATATGGATCATGTCTTTTAGATACGAAAGGTCCTGAGCACACTGATACGTGGCGCCGGCAATCTCATAACGATAATGGAGCGTCCATAGGTCCCCAGTATCGGGCTGCTCTGTCCAGTCGAGAATAGTGCCATCCAGAATGCGTCCATTCCGCACCAAATAGCCTCTACGTTCTCGCTCAATCTCTGTCGCGGACTTGCGATGCGCGCGCACCCACCAATACGCAGCACCGGCCAGCGCCGCCAGTGAGGCAGCAGTGCCAGCTAGGACAAGAATGTGGTGCATTGCCCAGGGTTTCATCTTGTGCCCGTCGAAACGTGAGCTACTTTGCAGCATAGCCGAATTGCGGGTCAACCGCGTACTTCTTCCCATCAATAGAAGAAAACAATTGTCTTATAATCGTATGTGACGATGTCCGACATATATTTGCACCCTGATTCGCCAGTTCCTCCATCAGGTTCTTCCGTTTCCAGACGCCGCAAGACCTCCAGTCACCCTCGCATTCGCTCTACAACGGTGCTCTGCGTCCGTCGCGAAGGACGTGTTGTGATGGCTGCAGACGGTCAGGTCACCCTTGGCGAAAGCGTCATCAAGCATTCCGCCCGTAAGATTCGCCGCCTGTATCAGGAAAAAGTGCTGGCCGGCTTCGCCGGTTCTACCGCCGATGCATTTTCACTCTTCAGCCGATTTGAGGCGAAGCTGGAACAGTATGCGGGCAATCTTGGCCGCTCCGCCGTGGAGCTTGCGAAGGACTGGCGGACAGACAAAATGTTGCGTAACCTGGAAGCCCTGCTCGTGGTGGCGGACCTGCAACAGACGTATCTCATCAGCGGCGCGGGCGATGTGATCGAGCCGGATGAGGGTGTCATCGCCATCGGCAGCGGTGGGTCGTATGCACTGGCTTCGGCGCGCGCATTGATGCAGAATACGGAACTGCCCGCGCGGGCGATCGCGGAGAAGTCGCTGCGTATCGCGGGACAAATCTGCATTTACACGAACGATCAAATCACCATAGAAGAACTGTAGGCCGTACTGGCCCGGATACTGTCAAGCCTCCGGCACAGACGTAAGGAGTGGATGTGGCAATTTATCTTCCGGGTATCGAAGAAGACCAGGCACTCTCGCTGGATGAAATGACGCCCCGCGAAATTGTCGCGGAGCTGGACAAATACGTTGTCGGCCAACATGCCGCCAAGCGCGCCGTTGCCATTGCCTTGCGAAACAGGATGCGCCGCCAAAAGCTCGCCCCCGACCTGGCGGAAGACATCATGCCCAAAAACATCATCATGATTGGGCCTACCGGCGTTGGTAAAACAGAGATCGCGCGACGGCTGGCGAAGCTGACCAACTCTCCATTCCTCAAAGTCGAAGCTTCAAAATTTACTGAAGTAGGCTACGTCGGTCGCGATGTTGAGTCGATGATTCGCGACCTGGTAGAGATCGCCGTCGATATGCTGCGCGAAGAAAAGCTGGAAGAAGTCGAGGACAAGGCAGAGTTGAACGCAGAAGACCGCCTGTTGGATCTGCTGCTGCCCGGCTCCAACCCAGCGGCTGCGCCTGCTCCTGTATACCCACCCGCTGCCATGGAAGCGAACGACAAGACCCTTACGTTTCCCAGTCCTGCGGCGAGTTCCAGCACTACCAGCGAATCGCACCAGCGCACCCGGGAGAAGCTGCGCGTCCAGTTCCGCGAAGGCAAACTGGATGAACGCATGGTCGAAATCGACGTGCGCGAGCGCAATACCCCTTCGCTTGAAATCATCTCCAACCAGGGCATGGAGGAGATGGACATCAACCTGAAAGACATTCTGCCCAACCTCTTCGGGCAGCGCACCAAGAAGCGCAAGATGAAAGTCGCCGAAGCGTTCGAGTATCTGGTGCAGGAAGAAGAACAGCGCCTGATCGATATGGACCAGGTGACTCGCATTGCGGTCGAGCGCGTAGAGAACTCCGGCATCATTTTCCTGGACGAGATCGACAAAATCGCGGGTCGCGAAGGCGCCCATGGCCCCGATGTTTCGCGCGAAGGCGTGCAGCGCGACATTCTCCCCATCGTGGAAGGGACCACGGTCAACACGCGCTACGGCATGGTCAGCACGGACCATATTCTGTTCATCGCCGCCGGAGCGTTCCATGTTTCCAAGCCCAGCGATCTGATTCCCGAGCTACAGGGCCGTTTCCCCATTCGCGTCGAACTGCAATCGCTGACCGTCGAAGATTTCATCAAAATTCTTACGGAGCCGAAGTCGTCGCTGGTCAAACAATGTACAGCGCTGCTGGAAACCGAAGGTCTGAAGCTGGAGTTTTCGCCGGAATCCCTGGCGGAGATTGCCAACTTTGCGTTTCGAGTGAACGAATCGACAGAAAATATCGGCGCTCGCCGACTGCACACCATTATGGAGCGCGTACTGGACGAAATCAGCTTCGATGCGCCGGATCTGGCCAAGCAGAACACGGCCAAGCACGCAAGAAATGCTGACAGCACTTCTCCAGAAGAAATGACGGACGCGCCAGTCTCTTTAGCAGCCAGCGCAGAGATCGGCTCAACTTATAAGCCCTCCGCAACGATTCCGCTGTTGGAACGCGCGGGACTCACAGGTCCGGAAAAAGTGATCGCAATCGATGCAAACTACGTGAAGCACATGGTCGCCTCGATTGTGAAGGACCAGGATCTGTCGCGCTACATTTTGTAGCGATCGCTGCGTGCTTCAAACCCGCATCCGTTATTACATCTACATCAGCAATTTTGGTTTAGCGGGTGGAGTGCTGTGGGGCAAAATTTTGCGACGGTCCAATTCCTTCCGGACCTGCGTGAGCCCATGGGCGCAGGCGTCGAAGGTCTCCGCCAACCGCGCAAATAGCGGCGCTTCCTGTTCAAACTCAAAGATATTGAATTGAGAAACGATGTAGTAGCTCTCTTTGCCCGCGCGTTGCAGCGCCTGTAGGCTTTCATGCGGACTGCGACGGTCCCATTGAGCATACATGGGAAACATGCCTGCAAAGAAAAGACTGAAGTCGCCAATGTGCTTGCGCACCTCGCGTTCTCGCGGGAAAGAATAGGCCTCTCCATACACCGGGTCGGAGGCAACGAGCATTTCACTGACATCGTGTAGCGGGCGACCGCGTTGATCGCGGATGCGATAGAGCTGCTCTGTTTCCGCAAAGTCGGTCAGAATGCCAGCAACATAGCTGGCAATCTCGGCATCGTTCAGTTCGGGCGTCTGGCTGTAACAGCCGAATACAATTTCCTCAAACAGCGTGCGTAGAGGGTTCTCCTGAGTCATTCCATTCTGCGACATGGCATAGCTCCTGTTCTCTGCGGTTTCTGTTCGTACAACCAACCTGCATGGTCCATCTCTCGGCGTGCATAGGATGAAGACACTGAGATGGCGATCTCACTTTCTGCCATCTCGGTTCTCTGAACTTTGTAGGTACTGTACGAAATTTGCTTGGAGAATGCCTACAAAAATATGCATTTGGAATGCATTTCGTTAGCACTCTATGTGCTCGACTGCGAGGGGGTGTTGGTAGCGGACCGCTGCCAACTGTCTGTCAACGTACCTTTCAAATGCCACGTAAACCTATCTGGGTAGGTTCAGCAGCGCGAAACTCCCGCGGACACAGGATCCGCCGGAGCGCCGCACTGCTTGCGTAGCAAAAGAGGTGGGACAGAGGAGGCTTGACTATCGCGCAGAGCCGACCGTCTCCTGTTTGCCCGCGCCCAGTTCCGTCAGCCGTTTCGCCAGTATCTTTTCCAGATTTTCAAGCGCGGCGCTGAAGCCTTCGATGCCTTCCTTCAACTTGTCGTGCGCCATGCGGTCGGCGGCGTGCATCTTGTCGAAGGTCTGCTTGTCGATCGTCAGCTTTTCGATCTGCATAGCTTTCGCTTTGGCGGGGTCGAGTTTGCGGGGAAGCTCGTCGTGCTTCGAGTCCAGTTCTTCAATCAGCTTTGGGGAAATGGTAAGCAAATCGCATCCGGCCAGTTGTTGGATCTCGCCAATGTTGCGGAAGCTGGCACCCATCACCACAGTTTTGTAGCCGAATTTCTTGAAGTAGTTATAGATTTTCGTCACCGATTGCACGCCTGGATCATCGGCGCCGACATAGTCTTTGCCGGTGTCTTTTTTGTACCAGTCCAGAATGCGTCCGACGAAAGGAGAAATCAGTGTTGCGCCCGCCTCCGCGCTGGCCACCGCCTGGTGCATGCCGAACAGCAGCGTCATATTGCAGTGGATGCCTTCTTTTTCCAGAATCTCCGCCGCGCGGATCCCTTCCCATGTGGAGGCGAGCTTGATCAGCACACGTTCCCGCGACACGCCGCCTTCTTCATACTGCTGGATGATTTCCCGCGCCTGCTGGATGGACGCCGCAGTGTCATAGGACAGACGCGCATCCACTTCCGTCGATACTCGCCCCGGAATGATCTTCAAAATGCGCTTTCCAAACTCCACGGCCAGATGTTTGAAGGCCAGGTTCGCGACCTCCTTGTCCTTGGCGTGGCTGCCCAGTTTCTTCCTGGCTTCCAGCAGGACCCCATCCATAATCGGCTGATATTGCGGCATTTGCGTCGCCGACGTTATCAGCGAAGGGTTCGTAGTGGAATCCTGTGGCTTGACCTTTTCAATCTCCTGAATCTCCCCAGTATCGGACACAATCACGGTCATCGCGCGAAGTTGTTCAAGCTGTGTTTTCGACATAATTCCTCCCGGCTGGTACTTGTAAATTCTCTACAGGTAAATCGGCATACGGAGCAGCCTATTCTGTATTAGACGTGTAGGCACGTCTTTGTCCACTCACCAGTTTAGCTCCGTTGCATCGCAATTTGCAGAAAACGCGAAACGGCTGGGCCGACGTATCGTTCGCATCTCATGGATTCCATGAAAGAATCCTCTCTAGTTCGACGTGGAAGCCGGATGCGCCATCCTTTGCGCCTTTATCTTTTGCGGAGGGTGGAAAAAATCGTCATTCTCCGGCGACAGAATTGGCGAGCTTCCCCAGACCCTCGATTTCGACCTCCACCACATCTCCGGGCTGCATCGGCCCCACCCCCGCGGGTGTGCCCGTAGCAATCAAGTCGCCGGGATTCAACGTCATGGCCGCAGAAATATACCGCAGCAGGGTCGCGATATCGAAGATCAAATCTTTGGTTGAGCCATGTTGCTTGATTTCGCCATTCAAGCGCGTCGTGACGCTTACTCCATCGTTTAGATCGATGTCGTCAGACACAATTGGGCCGACCGGGCAGAAAGTATCGAAGCCTTTCGCGCGAGACCACTGCCCGTCGGACTTTTGCAGGTCGCGGGCCGTCACATCGTTCACGATCACATAGCCCCGGATGTAAGGCCGCACGTCTTCGTCGGGCTTCAGCTTGTAACATCTGCGCGCTATCACAACGCCGAGTTCGCCTTCAAAGTCAACGCGTTTCGAGATGGCTGGAATGCGAATCGTCGCGCCCGGCGCAAGCAGCGCCGAAGGAGCTTTCAGAAACAGCAGCGGCTCTTTCGGGACATCATTGCCCAGCTCCGCCGCATGGTCCCGATAGTTGCGGCCAATGCAGACGATCTTCGACGGCGTCACCGGCGCAAGCAGCGTGAGTTGGCTAAAAAGCCGCGCGGGAAGTTTTTTGTCCAGGCGCATGACCGTCCAGTCCTCCGGTGGAGCGGCAATGACGCGCTCCATCCATAACTCACCCTGGCGCAACCCAAGCTCCCCATACTGCGGCCCATCTTCCGTTTGAAAACGACAATACTGCACAGCGGTTCTCCTGTCTTTTCATATTATCCATCGGCGAGGAGGTTGAGCTGTTGCCCATCTGGATCGCATGACAGGGAACGTGAGTGCCCCATGTTCACGAAGCTAACATGGGATAGTTTGCTCGGTTCGAAGTTGTCCTATCCTTTGTAGATTCATGTAGATTCATCGTAAAGGGTGGGACGAACAACAATCGCGCAACCTCCAGCATCCGGGCTACTCCTTTACGTTTACGTAGTCGGGACGGTCACTTCGACCGCTTTCGATTCCGCGCTTTCGTTGCCCGCGTTATCGACCGCCGTCACGGAATACGCATAGGTATGGCCGGACTGGACATGCGTATCGCGGAAGGCCGGAGACACGACCAATTCCGTGGCGTTCTCCGGCGCGATCTGCTGTTTGCTTGCGGCGACTGAACCATTTGTAGCTACGTCTCGACGATACACACGGTATTGCGCCAGGTCCGGCTCCGTATTGGAAGACCACGAGAGATCGACTTCCGGCTCGCCGCCATTGATTGCTGCCGAGACTGGCACAGCAGCCAACCCCGTCGGCGCACTGGGAGGAAATGTGTCGCGCGTAAGGATCGTAACCGGCGCGCTGGGAGGACTGGCAACCTGCAAAACCTGTTTCTCGATCTTGTCCTCCGTGATGCGGCTCGCCACGTAACGGTACGTTTGGCCGAACTCCGCGCTGGTATCGAGCGCCGTACCTGGGTCAGAAGTGGCTGACGATAAGTTCACCACCAGCGTCCGCTCGATTGGCTCGGTCGGTGCAGGCAAAGGATTCGTCGGCTTTATCTGCCCAGTGCCCTTCGGAACCTGTGGTGTCAGGAGTGTGCGCACCAACTGGATGTACGTATCCGCAGGCAAGCCAGCAACAGGCAGCCAGTGCAGGACAACGCCACGCTCCAACACGGTTGCGGAAAGATCCAGAATCGGCGGCGGCGCTTCTCCCGCCAGGACAGCGGCACCATTGGACGGCCCGGCGCTGCGGCCATGTTTGTTAATTCCAAGAATCTGATACGTGATCTTGCGGAGCGGCCCCCGAACCAGCGCCAGCGGCAAAACGTCTGTGTAATCCGCTGGCTTCCCGGGCTGTTCTGCAACTGTCGCAATCGTCTGGTAGGGAGAAGTTTTGTCCTGGCGGCAAATCTGAAATTGTACTGGCCCGCGAATCTTCAGTTTGTCAGTATTTTCTTTGGGAGCAGTCCAGTGCAGACTCACCTGGTTTCCGGCGCGTGTCGCCGCAAGGTCATTGACGGGCTTCGGCAGGTTGAGAGACGGCGGCTGCGGCGCGGCCGCCATGCCACATCCAACAAAGAAAATCGCACTCGAAAAAACAATCGAAGCGCAGCAGCCGGAGTCGAGGAAACGGACCTTACTTAGGTACCGGAAACGGTCCAACCCGTGCTGAAGGAAGAGAGGCATGAGATTTTCAGCCTAGCAGAATTGTGGACGATGGCAGGCTTGCGTCGCGAATGGCCCCCAAGAGAGCGCGCCTACGATGGCAAAACCGACTGAAAGGCTTCTGGCAGCGTAGGGTGCTCGAAGACAAAGCCCGCTTGCAACAGCCGTGCAGGAATCGCGCGCGTGCTTGCCAGCAGCGCGGCATCCGCCATCTCTCCGAAGGTCAGCCGTAATGCCGTTGCAGGGACCGGAATCAACGCTGGACGATGCAGATGGAGCGCCAGCGTATGCGTAAACTCTGCATTGGTCACGGGATTTGCCACCACATTGACCGCTCCCTGTATCTCCGGCTGATTGATACAGAATTCCACTGCACGCAGAACATCCGGAAGAGAGATCCAGCTCATCCACTGCCGACCGTTGCCCAGAGTGCCACCCACTCCCAGACGAAATAGTGGAAGCATTTTCCGCAATGCTCCTCCGGCAGAGGCCAACACAATGCCAAAACGCAGATACACCACACGGATGCCGAGACTTGTCGCTGCTTCGGCTGCCGCTTCCCACTCCTGGCAAACCTGGGACAAAAATCCATCGCCTGGCGCGGCCGATTCCGTCAAAACTTCTTCACCACGGTCTCCGTAATAGCCAACCGCAGAGGCACAAATCAGCACCTCCGGGCGCTGCTCCAGGCAGGCGAGCAATTCCACCAGGGCCTGCGTCGTGCTTACTCGGCTTTGGCGGATGCGGATCTTTTTCTTTTGCGTCCAGCGACCCTCACTCACGTTGTCGCCAGACAAGTGGATCGCGGCGCGAATTCCGTTGAGACGCCGCATTTCCTCTCGAAATTCAAAATGATAGGGGTCCCAGAAATAGGCTGAAGAGGCGGGTTCGGGAACACGACGCGCGAGCGTGGAGCATGGCAGCCCTTGCCCTGCAAAATGATTTAGCAAGGCACTCCCGACCAACCCGGAGGCGCCGGAGATAAGCATTTGTGGGAAAATTTCCATCGTTCCTTAAGGTTCCGCAAATGCTTGGGAAGCCGATTTTAATCGGGCAGAATCGGCCCACAAGAACAAAGTTAGATGCCATTTGTTCCAAGGACAGCACTTAGCGTTGTGTCGACACTTCAATTTAAAGAGTTTTTGTTGATACACCATAAAACTGTTTCAGTTTTATAAACACAAAATATCGGGCCTGGCATCTAATAAACTTAGGAGAAACCTCATGGAAGACCACGCCCCATCGACCAAACAAATCGATCCAACATCCGCGGAGTCTTTTATCGGCGAAAAGAAAATTGGGGAACGCATCAAACGCCTGCGACTGAAAAAGTCCATGGGCCTGGTCGAGATGGGGAAACACACAGGCCTGTCTGCAAGTTTCCTATCACAACTGGAAACCGGGCGGGTAGTGCCGACCTTGCGCAATCTGGCTCGGATTGCCATGGTATTCAGCAAGGATCTCTCCTATTTCTTCGATCCCGAACCGCATACGCTATTTCGTGTCCACAAGAAACAGGAGCGGGTCCGACTGCCTCAGACGGGCGTGAGCGACCCGACCTATTTTTTTGAAAGTTTGGGCTACTTGGTCCCAGACCGCACCCTCGACCCCTATCTTGCCGAATTTATTCCGCTCAAGAAAAACGTCGAAGTGCGCTCGCACGTCCATGCAGGCTTTGAATTCCTGTATGTACTGAGTGGGCAGATGGACATTCGCCATGGGGCCGAGGCCCATATTCTTGAACCCGGAGATTCAGTCTATTTCGATGCCAGCACTCCGCACAGTTACCGCTGTGGTGGTAAGGAGCCATCTTCCGCCATCATCGTCACCCAGCATCAGACTGTGATGCCGCAACCCTCCATGTACCTGCGTCCGCTGGGATCATCGCTGTCCGGAGCCATGCGCAGCGGCGCAATTGCTGCCGGTGAGAAGCACGGAAACGAGAAGCATGAGAGCGAGTTAGCAATCCCCAGCAAAAATCGACCAATGAAAAGCCCGCCGAAGCATCCATCGAAGACCCATTCGGTCGCGCTTCGATAATGATTTTTTACGGGCCAAAGATAAAAATAGTATCTGGGCCCAGTTGAAGACATCTTTACTTAAGAAACATCTTCGCAATGTCCTGCCAGGTATCGACGCGACGAAACCCCTGGATTTTCAAATTGTGGGGCGAAGTAAACAGGATGCCCTCGCCACGAAACGCTTGCAGATTGTAGGGCATATCGTCGATCAGAAACTCAGCGTTCAGTATGCTTTTGTCTCCGCAAAAAACAAAATGTCGCGGATCGAGAAACGGAAAGTGACGGCGCAGCCATCGATATTTCGCGCCGAAGGAGTTGGGAAATGCCATGGCTGCTGTGGCAATGAAAACTTCGTAACATTGGCTGAGCTGTTGCAGGACCTCCTGGCTGTCTGGGAACACCGGAAGGTCTTCAAAAAAGTCTTTGTTCTGTAAATAAGCATCGATCTGCTTTTGTCCGGATGGGGGAAGCGCCTGCCAAAGCCATTTACCGGCGATGTCCGACTTCTGCAACGATGTGCCGTTGTCGCGGTTGTACCGCGCCAGCAACTCGCCCAGCGCGTCCGCGATCACTTCGTCCATATCCACTGCGATCCGTTGCATGGTAGAGGGGATCAATCCTCCCGCGGGGGATGGTCGAAGCCCGCGGCTGCAGCATGGGAATGGGAGGGAGACTTTGCCAGACCGACTGGCTTTTTCGTCGTGGCTGGCAGGTGAATGGCGTCCGTCAAATCCACCGCCGGATCGTAGTGGAGAAAGCGTCCACAGGACTCACAGAAATGCGCCGCGCCCTGTCGAATCTCATTCCAGCGCTGGGGCCGGACCATCATCTGACAGGCCGAGCAGCGTTGGCCTTCCACGCGTGCCACGGCAGTCTTGCGGGATGAGGTGATACGGTCATACTCCGCCAGCAGTGACGCTTCGATGTCGGTCCGCATGGCGCTGCGTTCCTGTGCAAGTTCGGCCTGCTTCTTTTCATCGCGGGCCATCCCCTGCCGAGCTTCCGCTTCCTCATTGGCCAGCGCCAGCTTCAGGTTCGCCAGCGTCTCGTGCAACTTTCTCTGCTGTTCTTCCAGAGCTTCGGTTTGCACCAGACTGGCAAACTCTACCTCTTCCAGACGATCGATCTCCTGCCGACAGAACGCAATCTGATGCTCCAGCGCTTTCATCTGGCCATCGCTCTGCACGACTTCGAGTTGCGCGCGATAGCGCTGCGCCTTCTGCCGCAGGTCTTCGATGTCGGACTCCAGACGTCGACGCGTTACCACTTCATGTGCGATCGCTTTGACATTTTCCTCGAGGTGCCGACCTGTCTCTCGCAACGCAGCCTCGCGTGCTGCGACGCGGCGCGCATAGGTGGCCATCTGCGCGGTGAGCACGACAATCTCCTGTTCCACTTCCTGCAGGTGCGCGAGTTTGGCAATCTCAGATTGCATAGAGTAGGAGCAAAATCGCAGTCTAGCATGGACTGCTCGAAGTTGCTGCTCTAGTCTGCCGAGCAACCCCATCCTTTGCGGCTTCATCGCGAAGGGTGTGACAAGCAAATAATCTTGAAACGAATCTCGGCTCCGGGAAGCTAAAACGAGCTAAACTCCAGATTCCAGCAATCCGAACGAAAATGACCGCAGACGCCGTATGGAAGCCAAAACATAACCAGTGGGCCATCGCCCTGACGGTGACGCTGGCGACGTTTATGGAAGTGCTCGACACCTCCATTGCCAACGTTGCGCTGCCACATATCGCGGGTGGTCTGGGCGCATCGTTTGACCAGGCGACGTGGGTGCTGACGGCTTATCTCGTGGCGAACGCCATTGTTCTGCCCGCAAGCGCCTACCTTACGACATTCATTGGCCGCAAGCGCTTCTATATGATCTGCGTTGTCCTGTTCGGCGCCAGTTCCATGCTGTGCGGGCTGGCCCCAAGTTTGCCGCTGCTCATTTTTTTTCGTGTCCTTCAGGGAGCAGGCGGCGGCGGCCTGCAACCCAGCGAGCAGGCCATTCTCGCCGACACCTTTGAACCCAAAAAACGTGGACAGGCCTTCGCCATGTACGGCATGGCCGTGGTCGCCGCGCCCGCCATCGGTCCAACGCTGGGTGGATGGATCACGGACAACTTCACCTGGCGCTGGATCTTCTTCATCAATGTTCCCGTCGCTCTGCTGTCGCTGTTCCTGACTTCGCGCCTGGTCGAAGACCCACCGCACATAGAACATGAGGTGAAAGAGAACCGCAAGCACGGTTTGAATCTCGACTTGATGGGCTTCGGCCTGCTTGCGCTGGGGTTTGGGTCACTCGAATTCGTCATGGACAAGGGCCAGGAAGACGACTGGTTCGGCTCGCGCATCATTACCACCTTTATCGTCCTGTCCGTGGTCAGTCTGGTGGCGCTGGTGTTTTACGAGCTGTGGGAAATAAAGCAAAAGAGACGACCCATCCTCGACCTGACATTGTTCAAAAATCGCACCTTCGCCGTTTCGTTTCTGCTGATGTTTATTCTCGGCATCATCTTGTTTGGGACGACCGTGTTGATTCCGCAGTTCACCCAGTTGCTGCTCGACTACACGGCGGAGCTGGCTGGACTGGCGATTTCTCCCGGCGGCCTGGCCGTGATGGTGTTGATGCCACTGGTTGGCTTTTTGATCGGACGCGTCGATCCGCGCTATATGATTGTGTTCGGCTTCTCCATCACCTGCGCGGCAATGGCGCTCATGCATACCTTGGACCTTCAGGTGAGCTTCGGCTACATCGCCATGTTGCGCATCTTTCAGGCCTCCGGGCTGGCCTTTCTTTTTGTGCCCATCAACACGCTGTCCTACACGGACATTCCCCGCAATAAAAATAACGATGTCTCGGGTTTGATCAATCTTGCGCGCAATGTCGGCGGCAGCATTGGCACATCGTTCCTCACCACCGCGCTCGCCCGACGCCAGCAGTTTCATCAGGACCGGCTGTCGATGTACATGGTGCGGCAGAATCCAAACTTCGCCTCGCGCATCAACGGGCTGGCTTTCTACTTTACCCACGCCGGTGGAATTGCTGCCTCCGATGCGCAGGCCCGCCAACTGGCCCTGGCGAGCATCTATAACCAGATGATGCGGCAGGCGGCCATGCTTTCCTATCTGGATGTCATCGCACTCCTCGCGGCAGCTTCCGCGGCAGTCATTCCGCTCGTCTTCCTGATGAAGAAGCGTCCGCGCGGCGGTGAAATAGCGATGCACTGAAAACGGCCACAGCAAGAGTGCCTGTATCTCGCGATTCCTGTAAACTTCCCTGTTCTGTCCTTTCTACCCATTTAATCGCCGGGAGTGTTGTCAACATGCGTCATCGGTTTCTACTTGCAGGAATTTTTGTTGTCGCCCTCAGTTCCATTGCACAGACTGCCCCGCATGGAGGCGGCAAAGCATGGTCGGTTGCCGACATCTGGCAAAAGGGCGGCCCCACCGGACAACCTCCTCGCGATTATCTGTGGAGTCCCGACGGCGCTAACGTCACCTATCTTTCAAAGGACACGCAGCACGGCCACCCGGACGACATCATCGCGGTAAACTCTGCAAATGGCGCGGCCTCCGTGTTGGTGCAGGGGACCAAGCTAACGGCCATTTATGGCGCCACAAATGACGAACGCGACCGCGACCATCGCGCGCGCTATGGTCAGCCAAGTTATATCTGGTCGCCAGACTCCAAGCGAATGATTTTCGACAACACCGGCGTGCTCTGGCTCTATGATCTGGCCAAAGGAACTGCGGTACAGGCCGCTAACACGGGCGCAGGCAGCGGCGACGATCCAAAATTTTCTCCCGACGGCAAATCTATCTCCTTCGTGCGCGACCATAATCTGCATGTGTTGACCATCGACGACCATCACGACGCGGCCCTGACCAATACTCCACAGAATATGCTGCTGAATGGAGAAGTCGACTGGGTCTACGAAGAAGAGCTCGACGTGCGCAGCAATTATTTCTGGTCGCCTGACTCCACGCACATCGCCTATCTACAGATGGATGAAGCGACCGTGCCCACCTACCCGATCGCCGATTGGATTCCGACGCACAGCACCGTAGATGAGCAACGCTATCCGCAGCCGGGAGACCCCAATCCTGGAGTTCGCGTGGGTATTGTCGGCGCGAATGGCGGCAGCACCATCTGGATGCATGTTCCGCTCTCGCAGCACAACGACTACATTCCGCGCTTTGGCTGGCTGGACAACCATCATGTCTGGATCGAAATGCTCCAGCGCAATCACCAGCACATGGACATCTACTTCGCGAACATAGAAACCGGCGCAGTTCATAAAGCGCTCGCGGAAACCGCCAACAAATTCTTCGACGAATCCTATAGCGTCCATTTCCTGCACAACGGGCAATTTTTATTTACCAGTTGGCAGGACGGCCACACCCATCTCTACCTGTATTCCTACGACACAAAAGATCCGCTTGCGAGCGATGCGAAGCTCGTTCGGCAATTGACGCGCGGCGACTGGGAAGTACTGAGCGTCGTTGGCATCGACCAGAAAAAAGGCATCGTCTATTACACGTCGAATGAGACCGACCCACGCGAAGAGATGCTGTGGCAGGTGGGTCTCGACGGCTCTGGCAAAAAGATGTTGAGCACAATGCATGGCGTCCATCGCATCTCCCTTTCACCGGATGCATCGCACTATGTCGATACCGCCTCCAGCCTGATGAAGCCGCCCATCGCCAGCGTTTGCAGTAGCGCAGGCGAATGCTCTCCGTTCTGGCAGTCGACGCCGCTCGACGGATACAAATTGGTTGCGCCTGTTATGTTCACCGGCAAGGCTGTTGACGGCACAACACTGTATGGCGAACTGTTGATGCCGCCCGGCATGCGCCAGGCAGCAAGCGTGCCGCTGATCGTGAATCCTTACGGCGGCCCTCATGCGCAGACTGTGCGCGACCAGTTCGGCGGACAGGGTTTTCTGTTCGATGAGTTATTGATGCAGCATGGCTTTGCCGTTCTCCATGTCGACAATCGCGGCATGGGTGGCCGTGGCCGTGCTTTTGCGGAGTTTGCCTGGCGCAACTTTGGTCCGGTGCAGCTACAGGACCAGCTCACCATTGTCGATCAGGTATTGCAGCAGCATCCTGAGCTGGATGCGAAGCGTCTCGGCTGGTGGGGCTGGAGCTGGGGCGGGACCTTCACCCTGTATGCCATGACGCACTCCGACCGCTTTGCTGCTGGCGTTGACGTAGCGCCTGTCACCAACTGGAAGTTGTACGATTCCGTCTACACCGAACGTTACATGGGCCTGCCTGCGGAAAATAAGCAGCTCTACCATGACTACTCCGTCATCAACAGCGCGGCGCGCCTGCACGGCAACCTGCTCATGGTCCACGGCACCGGCGACGACAATGTCCACATGCAGAACACGATCCAGATGATTCAACAATTTGTAACTGCAAATGTTCCCTATCGACTGCTGTTGTACCCGCGCAAAACGCATTCCATTGCAGGGCCGCCAGCGCGTACGCATTTGTTCAACGCCATCCTGCAGCAATTTGAAACCAACCTGCATCCGTCCGCAGCCGCCAACTGAACGGGTGCACAGGGTCAAGAAGGAAGCGTGAAATGCCTCATCCCGCAGAGCGCCCGGACACCTTCGATCTAGTGCGCGGACGCGCGTCTGTGGGCGACTTTGAACTGACCGTATGCACGGACGGCATTTATTTTCTCGATGGCGGCGCCATGTTCGGAGTCGTGCCAAAACCCCTGTGGCAGAAGCGCGCTCCCGCAGATGAGCAGAACAGAATTCTGCTGGGTGCGAACACCGTCATCGTACGCACCGGCAAACATATCATTACCATCGAAACCGGCCTGGGCAATAAGCTGTCGCCGAAGCTCAAGGAAATCTACGGCTCCAGCGAACTGCTGCCGCAGAGCCTGGCCGCCGCTGGCGTGCGACCGGAAGACGTTGACATTGTCATCAACTCGCACCTGCACTTCGACCATTGCGGATGGAACACGATCAAGAACGAAGCCGGGAAAGTCAAACCGTTTTTCCCCAACGCGCGCTACTTCGCGCATCGCGGAGAAGTGGAGCACGGGCATCTCCAATTAGAACGTGACCGTATCAGTTACATTAGCGACAACTACGATCCGCTCGTCGCCTCTGGCCAAATGACTTTGATCGAAGGTTATCATGCAGACATTGTTCCCGGCATCTCCTGCGAATTATTTCCCGGCCATACCGCGCAACTGATGGCGATTCACATCGACTCCGCAGGCCAGCGAGCGACCTATATTTCCGACCTGATTCCAACCAGCGCGCACCTCGATGCAACGTGGGTCATGGGCTACGACCTGTTCCCGCTGACTTGCATTGAAGAACGCAAACGTTTCTATCGACGCGCCATTCCAGAGAAGTGGCTGGTGCTGTTCACACACGACCACGACCATCCGATGGGAACTATTCAACTCAATGAAAAAGGCAAGCCGGAACTGCGGCCCATCGAATAATCAAAATGCAATCGATACTGTTGCATTTCCATAAAGCAAGACCGGGTGCCCCATCTTTCGCGTCTTTGTTTTTTGCGAAGGGTGGGACAAAACATTTCCATTCACAACGCAGACAGTAGCGAATTCCCGTCCGGCGAGCCTAACCCCGTACATGCGTCCCAGCCAGGACCCGCGCTATACGCGCCGTTATTGCCCTGCGTAATGTCGTGGAACGCCGCACTCCCCAGCAGCGGATAGATTTTCGGGTTCAGAAATCCCACTGGCGCGCCTAGTTTTTGGTTCAGCAATGCGACCAGTCCCGCCCACAACGGCGCGACCGCGCTGGTGCCACCGACCACTTCGCTCTGTCCATCCACTTCGATCTGGTAGCCCGTCTCCGGCGCCGCGTCTCCGGCAACGTCGGGCACACCACGCCCTGTTCCGCCATTGGTTGCCGCCGATACATTCGCATTTTGCTGCCAGGTGGGTAACGCAAAAACTGTGCTCACTCCGCCACCCGTGGCCCCGCCGCTTTGCGCGAGATCGTCCCATACCACCTCGCTGGTCAACGTGGTACCGCTGGTAAAAATTTCCGTCCCTCCGCAGGCAAGAACGTGCGGACTCGAAGAAGGGAAGTCCACATGGTTCGCGCCATCGCTCACGCCATCGGTGGAACCGTTGTCGCCGGACGCAACCGTAATGGTGACGCCCAGCGCGGCTGCGGATTGGGCGGCACCATCCATGGCCGTCATCGCCTGCTGCGTCCAACTCGACTCCGGCCCTCCCCAACTGATGGAAATTACACTAGGATGGTTCGTCGTGTCGTGGACCGCCGTCGTCAGTGCGTCGAGAAATCCCTGGTCCGTATTGGGCGCGAAGTAGACAGCAATCTTCGCCGCAGGAGCGATGCTCGCCGCCACTTCAATGTCGAGCATCACCTCACTGTCGGCCCCGCTGGGGTTAGTCGGCGTATTGGTGCCACCATCCACCGAGACCGCAACGACATTTGGTGGCGCAATACCCTGGCTCTGAAAATATTGCTGAATGTCGCCGGTCGTGAAACCTCCGCCCAGTTCCAAAATGCCAATGGTCTCACCACTCCCATCCAGCGTGAGCGGAAAGTTATAAAACTGCGCCACCTGCCTCGGCAGATAGCTCTGCATACCAGCCGCCGGACGCAGGTCTTTCAATCGCCGAAGATGCGACCGCGCCTGCGGTCGTGTGTCCAGTCCCAGCACCGCATCCACCAGCGCCGTCGAGGCAGAGGGCATACTCATCGCGCCGTTGCATATGCGATAGCGTTGGCCTTCGTGTTCTATCTCCTGGAGTTCCACTTGAAACGCCTGCTGCATCTGTTCCGCTGTACCATACAGCACCAGCGTGCGTCGCGCGAGACTCGATGCGGCTTCGTCCACCGATAATGCGTGCTCCTTTGCAAACCGCCGCAACTGGTCGAAGGCGGCAGGATCAGCGGCATACTGATCGAGAAATTCTGCGCGCGAAACCTGCCTGCCTTGCAGGCTGGCAACGTCGAGCGGCTGTTTGCGTTTCACGATGACGGAAACGCGAATTGTGTCCGTGGATGGTGTTGGGCCAACCACACGCGCACCGGTTGGAAGCTTGCGGTCCTCATATCGCAGCGGAACACGCGACGAGTTATTGAATGGGGGATTCATGCGTAAAATACCTCTTTTCTTCAGGCTATCGTAAGAGAGATGCTCCGGGCCCAGCATAGGATTGCCAACCCAGCGCCAGTGCCGGGGTGCCCCATCCTTCGCAGCTTCATCGCGAAGGATGGGAGATCAAAGCTCTATTGCGTCATGGGCCGCCACGATCGGCTCACACTGAGATGGGTCTGCGCAAATCCGGGAGCAAGCTCCACATCGCCATAGCCAAATTTGCTAAGAAGCTCCCGCGGGTCGTCGTCCGCAAAAAGCAAGCGGCGAGAATGAAGGGCAGCGCCAGCCAGTCCAACAGTCTTTAGAAATGAACGGCGAGTGGGCATAGAAAACCTAACTCGAAATGCTACCCCCGCCCGCACTGGAAAGCAAAGCCGGGTGCTTTACGCCATTACTTTGCAGATTCACCGCAAAAGGTTGGATACCATGAGCGATGCCACAGCAGCAATTCAACGCTTATGCATTGGCCGCAAGAATACGGTCGCCGTGACTCGGCGGCTGAGAGATCACCGAAAAGTGCAAGTCCACATCACCGCGATTGAATATCTGGTGCGCCATGCCAGGAGCAACTTCGCAGCCCTGTTGTTCGTGGAGACAGTGGTCGCATCCATCAATTTCAAGTACCGCTTCGCCTGCCAGCACGAAGAAAAATTGCCGCGCGCGCTCATGGAAATGCCGAGCTTCGCTGCTTTCCGGCGGCATCCGCTCCTGGATCACACTCAACGCAGGGGTACGCACCAAATGCCAGCCGTCGCAATGCTCGCCCCATGCATAGTGGTCGGCGTTGGCTGTTGAAATTCTCTCCGGCAAATTCATAGCGGAATGTTCCCATGCTTCTTCGGCGGGTTCTTGTCGCGCTTGGTGTCGAGCATCTCCAGCGCGCGAATTAAATGCCTGCGCGTTTCGCTGGGGCTTTGCTATGCGGTTGGCATCAAGTCTTCGACCACACTGTGGCCTTCGGGCATCCTGCCGCTGCCGCCCACGGCGAAGGGCAAAATGGGCCGTCCGCCGCGGCTATTGCGGCGTGACGAACAGCATCAGCCGCTCTCTGCGAAAAACCTTGCCTTGTGCCTGAGCACTGCCGACTGGCGCAAGGTGAGTTGGCGGGAAGCAACACGCGGC
>JAJYGR010000130.1 GCA_021790655.1 Acidobacteriota bacterium
AGGCGGACGCTTCAACGACTCGACCGTCAAGCCCAACCAGCAGCATGGAGTGGGTGCCGTTGGCGTCGAGATGCCGGTGTACACCGGTGGACGACTCAAGGCGGAGCGCGTGGAAGCTCTGGCCGAGGTGAATGCGGCCCAGGCCGACAATGACCTGCTGAGACAACAGGTTGAGCTTGAAGTGAGTCGATCGTATTACGGGCTTGCCGATCAACAGGCTCAAGTACGTGCTCTTACCGAAGAGCGTTCCGCCGCGGAACAGGCCCTTCATCTGGCACAGGCGCGCTACGCTGCCCATCTGATCTCTGCCTATGATGTGATGCAGGCGCAGGTGCATTTATCCAGGGCGGACGCGCAAGCGGCCCAAGCAGGCATCGACTATCGGGCAATGCTGGCGAATCTGGAGTTTGCCATCGGGGAGAATGTCTCTCCCAGAACTGCTCCAGCGCCTTGACCGTGACTGCCGGCCTGTTCAAGGGCTACTTTCTCGAAATCATTACGGCATAGCCGAGGTTTCCGCTCTGCGTGACTTGCAGCGCGGATTGCGCGAATTTTTTTGCTGCGAAAAAATCCACGCCGGGCAGATCCAGCTTTTTGAGCGCGACGGCAACTTCCGCGCCGAACAGTTTGCCCTGGATCTCCCGCACCATGACTACAAGCGCGGCCCGATGATCTTCGACCGTGGTGAGTTCGAAGCCGGCGCTGGCCAGAATTTCAGAGTAACGACCGGTGGGCAGCGCATCGCCGATGCAGGCGATCCAGGCCAGAAGCCCTTCCAGGTCAGGAATTGCTTCTTCTGTTCTTGTTAGGTCGCTGAGGCCCAGTAATCCTCCCGGTCTGAGCACACGATAGAATTCGCTGGCGGCAATCTGTTTGCTGGGGAAGGTGCAGAAGGCGCACTCACAAACAAGGGCATCGAATGTATTGTCGCAAAAAGGCAGTCGTTCCGCATCGCCCCGATGAAAACCGATCCAATGCGCGAGTCCACGCCGATTGGCTTCCTCTGTGGCCAAGCGCACGTTTTCTTCGCTCAGATCGACTCCTGTTACGTGGCAGCCGAAGGACTCCGCAAGACAGAGCGCGCTGGTTCCCCGGCCGGATGCCACATCCAATACACGGGATTCCGGCGTCAATCCCAGTAGTGTGCCCATGCGCTGTGTCAGCTTTATCCCTCCCGGATGGAAGCTGTCTCCCAGCAGGAGGCGCGCAACGTCACTTCCGTAGAAGGCGGCGCAGCATTGTTTGACGCTCTGGCCTTCCATCCGGGCCTCTTTAACGCGATCCATTCGGTTGAATTTGCTGGAGAGGGATCGATTCTCCGCGAGAAGCGCCAGCCTTGAGGTCAAAGACTACGGCCTTCACTTCATATGGAAGTTGGTCACGGCGGGCTTGTTTTCGATGGATTTCCATAGCTTCCAATTGTGCGCGGGCCTGTTCGCGGTAGCCGACTGAGTTGTAGGCACAGAACGGAATCTGCTTGCCACCAGGCAACAGGAATTCCTTGCAGCACTTCATCACATTCTTCTGGTTGAAGGTCCACGGATCCATGAAGTCCTGCAACATGATCATGAGCATATTGTTCGCAATGTCGCCGATGGTCAGGCTTTCCGGCAGGCCGCACGCCTGGCAGGAGACAGCAAACTGTTCCGCCGATTTTTGCGAACCAGAGACCGAAGAGGACGACCAGAGTCCTTCAAGAGCCTTCTTGATCTCCAGACTGAAGTCCGGCATTACGCGGTTGGTGATGTAGTCCAGATACTCATAGACATTTACGATGCGGGAGAGCGGCGTCACCTGGTCGCCATCAATGAACGCGTAGGTGACCGAATTGCATGTCGGAAAACAGCATGGAACGGGAATAAAGTCGCTGACGACGAACTTGCCAGTGGTCTGCTCCTCGATCAGCCGGAGGATATCTGGAATCGTAATGCGCCGCATCGGATCGTGGTGCATGTGGCGGCCGACATGAAACGCCGGCTGAAAATTGATGCCGCGGACTGCGGGATGCCGAATGGCGAACTCGATGATTCTGCCGACCTCATGATCATTCACGTCGCGCTCGATTGCGGGGACAAGCGTCACGTTCAGACCAATCGAAGCGAGCCGGTCGAGTGCGCGCAGTTTTTCGTCCAGAATGTCCGGCTCGCCGCGGATGATGCGGTAGGTCTCGCGGTCAAAGCCATCGAACTGGAAGTAGAGCGACGGGCGCACTTCGTTGATTTGTTCAAGAAAGCGGTCATCGTGGGCGATGCGCTTGCCGTTGGTGTTGACCATGACAAACGGGATGCCGCGCGCTTTCGCGGCTGCAACAAAGTCGATGATTTGCGGATGAATCGTTGGCTCGCCGCCCGAGAACTGAATCACTTCGGGAGTGCCTTCGGTGCGGACAAAATCATCCAGCATGGTTTCCACTTCCTCCATCGTCAGGCTGAAGCCGGGACGCGCATCGGCGAAGCAGAGGGGGCAGTCCATATTGCAGGCACTATTTACTTCGATAATGCCCAGGCAGGCGTGCTGTTGATGGTCCGGGCAGAGGCCGCAGTCGTGTGGACAACCGTCCCGGATTTCCGTCCCAAACGCCAGCGGAATCGTTCCGGGCTTGTTGTATTTGCTCAGGCGAACGTAGGCATCGGCATCCCCATAGACAAGCGCCTCGAACGGGCCGCACTCGGGACAGCGCTTTGCCATGTACACCTCGTTGTCGCGCAAGAGTATCTTCGCATCGATCACTTTTCTGCATTGCGGACAGATGCTTCGGGTCAGCTCAAAAAATATGTAGTCCGCGTCTCGTTTCATTGGGACACGAGATCCATCGTTCGCGTGTAGCTGGCCGTTCAAGGCGTCTACGTTCGAGGAGTCCAAAAGGGCCGCCTTCCTGTTGTGTTCACTGCCACAACTTAAAGGATTCCTGAGGTGAGATAAGGTTACAAGCACCGGGCTTCGTAACATTTCACATGCTCAAACATCCTACTGACAGGCAGGGGCTAAATCGACGCATGCACCAACGATCAGACCGACTGGCAATCACAATTCTTGCACACGCCGTTCTGCGGATCGCGAGCAGCGCGAGCGGCGTGCTGATCGGAATCTACCTGGCAAACCTGAGTGGGCACGGATTTCCAATCGATACCCGGCTTCTTGGAACGCTGGGCGCGGTCTCCTTCGCTGCCGAACTTGCCTTTTCCATTCCTTTCGGGATGGCCTCGGACGCCATCTCACCGCGCTGGCTCATGGCGACTGGCGCCGTGACCGGTGCGCTGGCCGTCCAACTTTTTGCCTGGAGCACCCATGTCGGCATATTTTTTCTGAGCCGGACGCTGGAGGGAATGGGAGTGGCTGCCGTCACACCGCCTCTGCTCGCCTATCTTGCCGACGCATCCACGCATGACGCCGGTCTGCGCGCTCGTGTGATGAGCTTCTTCGAACTTTCCCTGCTGGCCGGGCTGGCGCTCGGTGGCCTGATGGGGAGCGAATTCTGGCAACACTTTCACGTCAGATCATTCAGCCTTGTCGCCATTGCTTATCTTGTCGCTTCTGCATTGCTGGTCTGGAGTGCAAAAGGCGCTACCCGTCATGGCCACCATGCCGCATTGCAGGGACTGTTGCGTGCGCTGAAGAACCCCTTCGTCCGTTCTCTCGCTCCGGTCTGGCTGTGCGTGAACGCAATTGTGGGCCTATGGCTTGGCCCCACGCTCCCATTTTTGCTCACTCGGAAGGCCCAAGGAGGACAGTATCTGGACGGAATGTTCTCTGCCAATCCGGCGCAGGTCGGCTGGCTCCTGCTGGGCTACTCCATCGTCTTTGGCATCGGCGTGACGGGTTGGAGTTTTGTACTCCCTCAAATGCGAGTTCGTTCTGCCATGCAGGTATCGCTTCTGGCCATGTTGCCAGTCTGCCTGGGACTCTTCGCCATCAATCATTCCGGTGAGATGACGGCGACGATGCGCTGGGCTTTCACCGTGGTCACCGCTCTGCTCATCATGGTGGAGAGCGGCTTTACTCCCGCTGCCCTGGCATGGCTGGCGCAGTCGCTGGGCACGGGCACCGGCAAAGGCGCTGCCATGGGCATCTACTCGGTCTTGCTCAGCGTGGGCGCGATTGGCGGATCGCTGCTAGCCGGCGAACTCGGAAAAGCGCTCCAGGTGGACGGACTCCTGCTGGCTACAGGCGCAATGGGTGTCTGCGGCCTGCTGCTCCTCCATTGGGTCACTGCAGCCACAATGCAATATGAAGAGGGAAATCATGAAGCTGCCTGAATACGATTTCGCTGTCATCGGCGCTGGCGCCTCCGGCTTGATTGCGGCTGACTTTGCCGTTCAACTTGGCGCAAAAACTGTCTTGCTCGAAAAAGGCTTGATCGGCGGAGACTGCACGTGGACGGGATGCGTCCCCAGCAAATCATTGATCAAGGTGGCCACCGTGGCTCATCATGCACGTGTGGCGTCGCGATACGGGGTCCATGCCAGCGCCCCAACGGTCAATATGCCGGAGGTGCGCGAGTACCTGCGCGCAACCATTCAGCAAATCTATGAGCCAACCACTCCAGAGGCGCTCAGCAACAAAGGTATGGACGTTCTCCTCGGAGACACGCGGTTTCTCGATCCTCACACGCTGGAAGTAGGAACAAAGCGAATCCGAGCGAAGAAACTTCTGATCAACACCGGCGCCGAGCCACGTATTCCCGCACTCCCTGGATTGACAGAGGTCCCCTTCTCCACCTACAAGCAAATCTTCGACAACGACCGGCTGCCGCAGCGAATGCTCGTCATCGGTGGCGGCCCGATTGGTTGCGAAATCGCTCAGGCTTATCGAAGGCTCGGCGCTGAAGTGACGGTTATCGCCGAGCGCCTGCTGTCGTCGGAGGAGCCGGAGGTCTCGGAACTGATAAGCCGGATTTTTGAACAGGAAGGCGTCGAGCGCGTGGTTGCGCGCGCCGAGTCCGTGCACAAGAAAGACGGCATGATCACCGTCGAGACCAGGGTGGGGAATGCGACCGCCGATCTTTTGTTGATTGCGACGGGACGCGCACCGCTGGTTCGAAACCTGGGACTGGAAGCGGCCAAAGTGAGCTATTCGGAACGGGGCATTCAGGTCAATGATCATCTGCAAACGACAGCAAGCCACATTTACGCCGCAGGCGATGTAATTGGCGGGCCGCAATATTCCCATCTGGCCGGCTGGCAGGGGTTTCAGGCAGTCAGAAACGCCCTGCTTCCCGGCAATAATGCCGGAACGAGCGATGCACTGCCGCGTATCGTCTTCACGGCCCCTGAAGTCGCTCAGATCGGCCTGACGGAACGGGCAGCGCGAGAGAAATTCAAACCCGGCGAGCTCGAGATCATGTCCTTCGACATTGGTAAAGTCGATCGCGCCGTGAACGAAGACGACCGGCTGGGACTGCTGAAGATCATCGCCCGCGGAAACGGCATCATCGTCGGCGCAAGCATCGTCGGCGAGCGCGCCGGTGAGGCGATTACAGAAATCGCCATCGCCATGCGCAACAAACTGAAGCTGAGCGACCTGGCCGCGACGATCCATCCCTATCCGACTTATTCGACCGGGGTACAGCTGTTGGCGACCAAGATGGCCGTGGAGAGCGCTTTCTCTGGAACGTCAGGTAAGATCATTCGCGGTCTGTTTGCAATGTGGCGTTGAGCGTTCCCGCGTAATGCGCCGCATTTTATTTCGTCCTTCAATCGTCATCCAATCTGCCAGGGAGAAATGAGAATGCTTTCAAAAACGGAATTGCCACAGTCGCGCATACTTGCGCTGGATGTGAACGAAACGCTTCTCGACGTGAACGCTCTGCGTCCCCACTTTCAGCGCATCTTCGGCAATGGCAGCGTGCTCAAAGAATGGTTCACACAGATGCTGCTCTACGCGCAATCCGTGACATTGACCGGCACTTTTGTCGATTTCACCACTCTTGCACGTTGTGCGATGGAGTTGGCGGCAAACATCCATGCTGTCCAATTAAGTGAAGCGGATGAGACGTCCATCCTGAACGCGATAAAGATCCTGCCCGCCCATCCCGACGTATCCGACGCATTGCAACGCCTGCGCCAGAACGGCTTTCGCCTGGTCACTCTGACCAACTCAACCCAATCCACAGTCGAGGCGCAGATGCACTCCGCGGGACTCGCACCTCTGTTCGAGCGGATGTTCTCCATCGATGCCGTTAAAAAATACAAGCCTCATCCGGACACCTATCATTACGTGGCGAAGCAACTCAATGTAAAGACAAGTGAGATGGTAATGATTGCTGCGCATCCGTGGGATTTGATGGGCGCGAAAGCCGCTGGATGTGGAGTAGCGTTCGTGGAGCGGCCAGGTGCTTCCTGGTTTTATTCATCGCCAAAGCCGGAACTTTCTGCGACAAACTTGAATGAACTCGCCGCCCGTTTGATTTCCAGAGAATAGAAAGCGACGGGTGCTGTCGAGCTTGCCCGTTGCTGCTCAATGTACTCCCGCCATGCGAAGGAGCAAGAATGCGGCGATTCCCAGCAACGCAGCTCCGGGCAACGTCACGACCCAAGCAATCAACATGTCACGAACAGTTTTCATGTTCACTCGTTCGTTTTTGGTCGAGCCGATTCCAATGATTGCGCCCGAGGCGACCTGCGTGGTGGACATCGGCCATCCCAACACAGCGCCGAATCCCACCAGTGTCGCCGTTATCAAATTGGCTGCAAAACCTTCGCGGTGATCCATTGGCGTCACCTCGCAAGCCAATACTTCGGTGACTCGCTGCCCCGCTACCCAGCTTCCGGCAACGACACCCAGTGTAATGGCGACAAAATAGGCAAGAGGGAAAATCGGCGCCGTTCCTGAGAGGACGGCTGCGCTCAAAACGATCGCCACCATCTTCGGTACATCGTTCAGTCCGCGGGCAACGCTGGTGGCCCCGCTGGTAAGCCAGTGCAGACGGTTGAGGGTGATCCAGGGAGCCCTGCCCTCACCCGTGCGGCACATCGTGAGTTCG
The DNA here is from genome assembly GCA_021790655.1 of Acidobacteriota bacterium. Classification (GTDB taxonomy): domain Bacteria; phylum Acidobacteriota; class Terriglobia; order Terriglobales; family Acidobacteriaceae; genus JAKAAZ01. Next base: position 6,983 of record JAJYGR010000130.1, read on the forward strand.
AGTTGAGGCATGACATAGGTCGAATATGTCAGGACCTCACTGCCGATGCCGGCCTCAAGCGGCTGAACCATCTCCGCGCAAATGCAGTCGTCCCTTAAGCCAGGGGCGAGCATCTTCCAGGTGCGAAGAAGACCAGCAGTAAGAACCAGCGATGCTATGGGGCTCAGCAGCAATGGGAGTGCGATTTTGTCGCCCAGCGACAACCAGTTGACACCTCCCAACCCGTAGGCCAAAGAAGAAACGCCAATCACGGAACCGACAATGGCATGTGTGGTGGAGACAGGAAGAGCTTTGCGCGTAGCAATGAAGACCCACATCGCGGCTCCAGCGATTCCAGCGAAAGCGGCAGACATGCTTGCGTCGATCCCAGGAGCCAGAAGACCCTTGCCAAACGTCTGGATCATGGCTCGCGCCACGAATGCTCCCGCAAGACCGCCGGCACCCGTCCAGAGCGTGCCCCACAGAATGGCACGACAATAACTCGTAACACCGCTGCCGACCAAGGTGGCAATTCCTTTCGATACGTCATTCGAGCCGTTCGCATAGGCCAGAGCGAAACCAAGCGCGAGCACAAGTATTAGAGTCATCGAATTCCCACCCCGGCAACCTCCGGATGCTATACGGTCGTCACAGGCCGAGGCTCCCATGCATATGCCCGAAATGCGGCATCGACCTCCGTATGCAGGAGATGATTGCTGTAATTGCTGATCGTTTTGACCGCGATGGCAAGCACGATATCCAGCACATCACGGTCGCCGTATCCGGCAGCAAGGAAAGCCTCGAATTGTTCAGTCGTCGGGTTGCCGCGTTGCTCCACCATGATCGCTGTGAACTCCGACAAAGCGGCCAGCCTCGCATCGGGAATGAGACCGCCGGTCCGCAATGCCTCTAACACTTCTGCGGGCACTTTGGACATCTTGTCGGCGATCATGCTGTGGGCTGCCATGCAGTACGTGCAACCATGAAAACGACTAATCGTCAGCAGCACCACTTCCTGCTCAACGGCGGTAAAGCCGCTTGCTTCACGGAAGCGTTGATAGCCGAGCAAGTAAGTTTCCAGCAGGCCAGGGGAATTCGCCATTCCCGCATACATATTGGGGACGAATCCCATCTGAGCTTTCGCTTTTTCGAGCAGTGTTTTTGCTGCTCCTTCCGTGCCGTCAATGGTTTGTCCTGGAATTCTGAGTTGTGCGGTGGACATGATCGTCGAAGCTCCTTTTCAGATTTTGAGAGATTGATGATTCTGCAACTCACCGCGTCTCGCTCCACGGCGAGACGAGTGGTGCCACGAAACCGCGAAAACAAAATGCGTCATCGATGCCGTATTGCTTCCGGGGCGCGCACCGTGTCGAGCGGTATCACCTGCAACGTCCACTTGACTGGCTGAGTCACCGGGTTGAAGCACTCATTATCGTTGCAAGCCTGATAGTCGAGCGTTCCTGTGACTGCTACCTGCTTGCCCTGGCCGACAGAATGGACAAACTCACGCGTGGCGCACATGATTATGTCGTTCCTGATCACGGTGGGCTTGTTGTAGACCGGCACAGACTCCTTGAGAATCGGGAACTTCAAGATGGTTCCCTGCGGATAATTCGCCGGAAGTGCTTGAAAATCCGGACTTGCGTTCAGCGTCAGCTTCACGACTTTGTAACCATACGCTTCTGCGCCGGGAGCGTAGACGTGCACCTTCGCGGCAGGAAAGACGGTCACCATGAGTTCAAGCCGGCTCCCTGGGCCGACAATCTTGTCGGACTGGGCAAGCTGAACGGTCACATGCCGCCCGTGCCGGACAATAAACGGATGAACAGTGGAGACCGGGCCGCCGAAGATCGCCGCATAAGCGTCATTGGGAGTGAACCGGTTGTAATATTCCGCTTCAAAGAATCGTTTCTGGATGATGCCATCCGGCGCGATGTAATATATGCCCGGATACGGGATACCTGCGGCAAACCCTTTGCCTTCCGGATTGAGTATGCCAAAGGCGCGGATGATCTTCGATTGCGGATCCGAGAGCATGGGATAGGTGATCCCTTTACGGTCGGCAAAGCTCTTCAGGATCGCCGGTGAATCGTAGGTGATGGAGGCTACATGGATGCCTTTCGCTGCAAACTCCTGCTTGGCTTGCTGCAATTGCATAAGCTGCTGCTTGCAGAACGGACACCAATCCGCGGAGCGCGAGAACAGCAGCAGCAGACCGTGCTTCCCTTTCAGCGTGTCAAATGTCTGGGGTGTGCCAGTCTGGTCCTTTGCCGAAATCGGTGGAATTCGGTCTCCCGCCGTCAGCCCTGGAATCTTTGTGCCGCCTTGTGCATGGAGCACGCTCGCCAAGACAGGAAGAAGAAGACAATACGTACTAAGCGTTGCCACGCGGATTGTACGCCGTAGAAATATCATTCAACTCACCATTTCCAGCCCGACCTTCGATGCCGGTTCCTCCCTATGATTGATTCCTTGGGCCGCAAAAAGTTACGAGGCGCTTCTCTTTCATTGGAGACAACCCAAGGATGTAACCTTTGCCTGTACCGCGAATCCTCCCCTTTGAGGTTGTAGCGGCCAATACTGCCAATGAACGATCAGGCGCTGATGGAAAAATCGAGAGAACCCTTCCTGATCCAGAGAATCCGGGCCGGAGAACGCAGCCATTTTCATGAGTTGATCCGGCCTTATGAGCGGCGTGCGTTCCTCATCGCGTATTCCGTTCTTCGCAATCAGGCCGATGCAGAAGATGCCGTACAACAGGCCATGTTGAAGATATTTCTGCATCTGGAACAACTCGCGGAGGCCGACAAATTCGCCCAATGGGCCATGCGAGTGGTGGAAAACGAAGCCAAAATGTACAAGCGGAAGCGCCACCAGCATCTCTATCAGTCCGTGGATGAAGAGCAGGAAAAGGAGGGGCAGACAAAACACTTCCGTCCAAAGCAATTTGCCGACTGGCGCGATCTGCCCAATGAAATCCTGGAGCAGCAGGAGGTTCGCGCTGCGATCATAGAGTCGCTGGCGAGCCTCCCCGAAATCTACCGCGAGATCTTTGTGTTGCGGGACATGGAGCACCTGAACATCGCAGAAACCGCAGAAGTCCTCGGCATAAGCGTACCCATGGTCAAGACCCGATTGCACCGGGCCCGCCTGATGATGCGCGAAGCCCTGTCGCCGATCTTTGCCAAACCCAAGGTCTCGATCTGGGAACGCTGGAAAGGAGTGAACCCATGGTTCGCTGCAAAACGATAATCGCCCATTTGTCTGAGTACGTAGATGGAGAAGCCACACCGGAGATGTGCCACATGATCGAGAAGCATCTGCGCGGTTGCCATCGATGCACTGCCGTCTACGACAGCACCCGGAAGATGCTGGTCATTACAGGAGACGAGCGGGTCTTTGAGATCCCGTCCGGTTATAGCGCCCGCCTGCATCGTTTTCTCGACAAAGCAATTCTTGAAGGTTCCGCCAGTTGAGCAGACGAACCGCTGATATTGCGCGTTCGAAACGGTATATTGAATGCAAAGAGAGGAACGGCCATGTCTTTTCTGCCATCACTCAGCAGCGAGGCCACGCTTCTGGATGTTTTTAAGAAATTCCCGGCCACGACGCTTCCGCTTCTTGAGTATCACGAAATCCTGATGCGCGGACCGTCGCCATTGGAGGTCGCGGAGCGTGAGATGATAGCGGCATATGTGTCGGGATTGAACGCCTGCCAGTACTGCCATGGCGTGCATGCAGCCACGGCCAGCCACTTTGGGGTACCGGAAGGCTTGCTCAAGCGACTTCTCGAAAATCCGGTAGAAGCACCGATCGACGCGCGCATGAGGCCGCTATTGGCGTTTGTGAAAAAGCTCACTCTCACTCCGAGCCGCATGGGCCAAGAGGACGCTGCACAGGTGTTCGCAGCGGGTTGGGATGAGCAGGCGCTGCATGATGCGATTTCAGTATGCGCCCTGTTCAATTTCATGAATCGTCTCGTTGAGGGCATGGGCATCAAGACCAGTCCGAGCTACTTCAAGATAGCCGGCGAACGTCTTTCTTCCGATGGCTATCTGGGTTTGTCGAAGTTGCTGAATCACTGATCGTACTCAAACGGCTGACGTACTCCAATGTGGGTTACTGAGAAAAACCGAATTTGGATTGCAGCATTCCTGGCCTGCATCCTTGTGAATGGATTTGCCTTCGCACAGCAACAAAAACTGTATCTGGATGCAGGGAAAGGCCAGCCGCCTTTCGACATCACTCGCCACTCCATTCCAATTCAGGAGATCCTTTCTGGCGGTCCTCCCAGGGACGGCATACCTGCATTGAACAACCCCAAATTTATATCAGCGTCCAAGGGGGACAGATTTCTTGGAAAGCACGACAAAGTCCTGGCCATCGAGTACAACGGAGTCGCTAAAGCATACCCGATCAGGATACTGAACTGGCACGAGGTTGTGAATGACGACTTCAATGGAAAACCTTTACTTGTGACTTGGTGTCCACTCTGCATGTCGGGCATTGCATATGACCCACAGAACGCAGGTGCGAGGCTTATCTTCGGAGTTTCTGGAAAAGTGTACAAATCCAATCTCCTGATGTACGACCGTGAGACAGGAAGTCTTTGGTCACAAATGCTGCAGAAAGCTGTGACCGGGCCGCTCGCCGGCGCCGCGCTTAAGATGATTCCCGTGGAACACACAACCTGGAAGTATTGGCGCGCGCAGCATCCCGACACCCTGGTTCTGTCGCCGGACACTGGCTTCAAGCGCGACGATTATGGCCTTGACCCCTACACAAAATACGTGGAACAGGGACAGCCGGTATTTCTCAGCTCACAAGACAGCAAGGCGGCAAAAGAGGATGGTAAGGCGGCCAAAGAGAATATCTATCCGATGGAGCCGGTGTTGGGCCTCACAGTCGGAGGTATTCACAAAGCCTATCCTTTTTCAGTCCTGAAGAAGAAACCCGCGCAGTTTGCCGATGAGGTGGGCGACAAGACTGTGCTGATCCACTTCGACAGAAAGTCGAAGACAGCCTGGGCTACCAATGAATCAGGAGGCATTCTGCCGACGACCACGATGTTCTGGTTCTCCTGGCTGGCTTTTTATCCCCAGACGCAAGTTTTGCCCAAAGTGCACTGAAGCAACCCAGGCACCGATTGCCCGATCGCAAGCCGGCACTCTTTCCCCGGAAAAAGTGTGGGGAGATGATTCGGAACATGCCCAAGGGAGAACCCGGGGCCGCCGATCAGGGCTTGGATCAGGCGCATAGCTGGGCAAGCACATATTGGGGTGGGGCTCTCTTTTGCCTGGTGGCGGACGTCTCCATCCGTGAAAAGACCCAGAACCGTGTGGGGTTGCAAGATGCATTGCGCGCGATCGTCGCTGCAGGGGGGACAATCGATCAGGAGTGGCCCATCTCCAGAGTGCTTGCCGCGGGCGATCAAGCCACTGGAACATCGGTCTTGACCAGCCTCTACAAGGAGATGGGAGAAGAGCCAGATCCAGTTGACCTCGGTTTACTATGGCGCCAGATCGGTGTCCATTCCCATGATGGCAGCATTCTTTTCGATGACCACGCTCCGCTCGCCAAAATACGGCAAAGCATCACATCTCCCGGTACAGATGCACGCATGCACTGAGAAATATCCTGTGAAATAAATCTGTACCACCGTAACTTTCCTTTTCATTCGGAATCGTAGCTGATAAGGGCCGGACTCTGGTACGGCCTCATTCTGAATGAGGGAAGGAATTACCGAATGAACAGCAACCTTAAAACGCTCCTGTTTGCAGCGGCAGTTTCCGGGTTATTCACGGGAACCGCTGTACGCGCCAACGCAGCTACGACTGCGGAAGACGGCCACACACAGTACGCCACGCAGACTTCGGCCAACTCGGCCCACTTGCTCTACACACAGCAAAAGACAGAGAAGCACTCCTGTAAGGGCAAGAACTCCTGCAAAGGGCAGGGCGCCGACCACAAGAACTCCTGCAAGGGCAAGGGGAGCTGTGCAACCGACGGGTCCAAACCGCCAAAGGTGTCGTAGCATTGCACGGGATCGGGCGGTGGTCTGCCAGAAACATGTTCAGCACTGCCGCCCAATCTTTTCAGTTTCTGGAGTGTTCTATGGCAGCCAATCGGTTCAACGCTTTTACAGACTACGGTATCGGCATCGGCCTGCGCGTGCCGCACTATCAGCACATTCTCAGCCAACATCCAGTCGTCGATTGGTTTGAGGTCATCTCCGAAAACTATATGGTGGATGGCGGCCGGCCACTCGCTGTGCTCGATCAGATTCTCGAACAGTACCGTATCGTCCAGCACGGCGTTTCCATGTACTTTGGTTCCGCAGACCGTCTGAACAAAGAGCACCTTCGTAGGCTTAAAGCCCTCACACGTCGCACGAAAACCCCTTGGCTTACCGACCATCTCTGCTGGGGCAGCGTGGATGGCCGATATACCCACGACCTGCTGCCGATGCCCTACACCTGGGAAGCGGCCAAAATAACCGCCGAAAAGATTCGTCAAGTGCAGGATTATCTCGAAATTCCCGTCAATGTCGAGAACGTCAGCAGCTATGCGGAATTTCACATCTCGGAAATGACGGAGTGGCAATTTCTTACTGAAGTGGTGGAGCGTGCCGACTGTGGCATCCTGCTCGATGTGAACAATATCTATGTCAGCTCGATGAACCACAACTTCAATCCGCAAGAATATGTGGACTTCGTCCCTGCGGACCGTGTCGCGCAGATCCACATTGCAGGCCATTCCCGCTTCGAGAAATATCTTCTGGACACGCACGACCATCCTGTCCTCGATCCAGTATGGGATCTATACGCGCGGGCCATTCAACGCTGTGGACCCACCGCAACTCTGCTGGAATGGGACGATAGCATCCCCTCCTTCGAGGAAGTCCACGCCGAAGCGCTCAAAGCCAACCGCTTTCTCTCCATAGTCAAATCTGACGGCAATACGACGCCTGTTTGTGAAGGTGTGAGATGAACGAATTGAAGCAATTGCAGCGCCGCATGGCTTCAGCCGTCATGACTCCGCTCACTCGCAACAATGGCATGAAGCCGAGGACCGCCGCCGGCCACTCCATGCGTGCCGAGGCCCAACAGTTCATCAAACCGAATGATCGGCTCTCTTCCTTTGAACGCCTTGAAATTTATAACCAGCAATACTGGTTCCGCGTTCTGGACGCTTTTGCCGATGACTTTCCCGGCCTGAGGGCCATCATCGGCGCGCGCAAATTCGAGCAGTTATCGCTGGCCTATCTTACAGAGTGTCCCTCGCGCTCCTATACTCTGCGAAACCTCGGCAGCCGCCTGCTTGCATGGCTGCGCGCACATCCAGAATGGATCCAGCCGCAGGAGCGATTGGCGATGGACATGGTCCGTCTGGAATGGGCGCATGTGGAAGCCTTCGACGTGGCGGACGAGCCTGTTGTTGGCCCAGAGGATCTCCTTGAAGTGACCCAGGCAACGCTTTTTGCCATTCAGCCACACATTCGCCTACTACAGCTTGCGTATCCCGTAGACGATTTGCTGATCGACGTAAAAGAAGATTCAGACCAGCACAGTAACGCGGCCAGCAACGCAGGTTCTTATCGGCGCAAGCCGCACCCGGCGGTCAAAAAAGTAGAGCAGCTCAATCCGGAACGCATCTACGTTGTTGTCTATCGGCATCAATACAGCGTTTGGTATCGGCGCTTGACGCCCGAAGCATTTCGTATGCTCCGCTCGATGCAGCAGGGCAACCAGCTCAGCGTCGCGCTTGACTATGCGTTGCGTGGCAGCCGTCTGCACGAAAGCGAACTTGCAGAGCGGGTGAAGGAATGGTTCGCAGAGTGGTCGCAAATGGGATGGTTTTGCAAAACGCTCGATACGATGCGTTTGAGAGTGGACGATTCGTCCAAACGGAGACAAGACAAAATATGAAAACCCAGCTTATCGGTTGCTATCGATCATTCAAGACGGCAACATCTAACTTGCAGTCGTCGTTTCTGCTGGCCATCCGCCTCTATTGGGGCTTTCAATTTATGCAGATCGGCTGGGGAAAACTGCATAACATCTCCGGAGTGACCCACTACTTCACGCAACTTGGTCTCCCGTTTCCCCACTTGACCGTCATCTTCATTTCACTACTGGAATTCGTTGGCGGCATTCTGTTGATGCTTGGCCTGGGGTCACGTCTGATCGCTGTTCCGCTTACCATCGACATGATCATCGCCTATATCGTTGGCGATCGTAAAGCGCTCCTCGCCTTTTTCAGCGATCCAGGTACGTTCTACGTTGCCGATCCATTTACTTTCCTATTCATATCCTTGCTGATTCTCATCTTTGGACCTGGCCGCTTCGCGATCGATTCACTGTTTGAAAAATATTGGAAGGATCCCGAGCAAAGCAACCACAGTGCAGGCTGACAGACCCATTTATTGTCGATTTATCGACGGTGTGGCTATCAGTCAGCAAGCGAATTCGCACCTGGCATCTATAGACGGCTCGACTCGCGTCTGCGTGGGCTAACGTATTATCAACCTGATCACGAAATCTCCTTTAAGCCGGAGCCGAAGATCAAGTTACTCGCCGATGGCAGCCGCTATCGCGTAATGAATTTATAAGCTCCAATTTACCTGTGTGTCTCCACCTGCTTCCCCCAGTTGAATCGAGACAGTCCAGTCTCCAAATCTCCCATAAAACCTTCCTTCCACTGCCGCTTTCCTGTGGATCAATCAAATTCCTGCCAAGCCTGCTTGTGACAAGCGATCTGCACTCAAAACGAGACCCTGAATTTCTTTTTTCGTGCGAGTGCCCCCGCTTCAGGCAACGGTCTAGCAGAGGCGGGAAGAACCCGTCAAGGGTCTCCGCTGCGCTCCGATGAACGCGCAACGAACGCGCGCCCTTGACTGAACCTTCCCGCCCCCGCCCGTTGTAAAAGCCATGAAGCGGGAGCACTCAAACAAAGAAATTCATGTTTCAGGCGGTGCTCCTCCTCATGCACGCAAATCGCCCCACAGCGGGCAGCACAGAAGGAGCAACGTCATGGCATCGACCATCAACACTGCATTCGCAGCAACCAGCAACGCCGCGCCGCACAGCAAAAATGCGGCGCAGCAGAACCGCAGCAACTCACCCTACCAGCAGCGCACCAGCCAGCGCGACAATCCCACGCAGCAGCTTATCAAGCAGGCGGTGGACTATCTCATCGAGCAGCTTGAGGTGGGCAAGAGCGAAACCCTGACCGCCTACCTGAACGCGATGGCGCAGTTCCATTCGTACAGCTTCGGGAACATTTTGCAGATCGCGCGGCAAAAGCCCAATGCGACGCGCGTGGCGGGAATCCGCGCATGGAACGAGCTTGGCCGTTACGTGAGGAAGGGCGAGAAGGGCATCCAGATTCTTGCGCCGATGATCGGCTACCGGCGCAGGAAGAACGATGCCGAGCAGGAGCCGGGCACGCAGCCGGACGCGAAGCCCGTGCCCATGCTGATTGGCTTCCGCGCCGTCTACGTCTTCGACCTCAGCCAGACCGAAGGCGCAGACCTGCCCGAACTGGAACACGCCATCACCGGCGAGGTCGGCGAGTACCGCGACCGGATGCTGGACTTCCTTGCACGGCAGAACATCGCGCTTGAGTTCAACGAGAAGATCGCTCCGGCTTTGGGTGTCAGCTACGGCGGCAAGATCGCTTTGCTGCCCGGCCAGTCCAAGGCCGAGGAGTTCACGACGCTGGTCCACGAGACGGCGCACGAGCTTCTGCACAAGGCCGAGCGGCGCACCATCACCACGCAGACCGTCCGCGAGACCGAAGCCGAAGCCGTGGCTTTCATCGTAGGCCAGGCAGTAGGGCTGGAGATGGGAAACAGTTCCGCCGACTACATCCAGCTTTACCACGGCAACGCAACGCTGCTGGCCGAAAGCCTTGAAGTCATCCAGCGCACCTCCGCCGTCATTCTTGCCGCGCTTCGCGCAGAGGAGCCGGACAACGCAGCCGCAAATGTGGCCTAACCCGCACCGAACGAGCGGGCGCCACACGCGCCCGCTCACGCCTTCACGCTCGACAACCATACAAGGAGAATCGCAATGACTACCGCAGTGCAATCGCAATCGGAATATCGCAACCTGCCGCTTCTCAGCCTCACCGAGTCGGCATCGAACCCCCGCACCACTTTTGACGACAAGGCACTTGACGAACTCGCAGAGTCCATCAAGGCGCAGGGCGTGCTCTCCCCGCTGGTAGTTCGGCCCAAAGGAGGACACAGCTACGAGATCGTAGCCGGAGCTCGGCGCTATCGCGCGGCGCAACGGGCCGGGCTGGAATACGTCCCTGTCCGCATCGCGGAGCTCAGCGATGCGCAAGCAGTCGAAGTCAGCATCGTGGAGAACCTGCAACGCCGCGACGTGCATCCGCTGGACGAGGCGACCGGCTACGTTCGGCTTTTGGCGCTCGACGAGCCGAAGTATTCCATCGAACAAATTGCCGCCAAGTGCGGCAAATCTCCGGGATATGTACTCGCCCGCGTTCGCCTCGCACAACTTGCGCCTGCCGTGATCGAAGCCTTCTCGAAAGACGAGATCGGCGTAGGCCATGCTTTGCTGCTGGCGAAGCTCCAACCGGAACAGCAGGAGCAAGCCCTTGCCGCCTGCTATCAGGAAACCTACGGTAACGGCAGCAAGACGAAACGCATCCTTCTCCCCGTCCGTCATCTCCAGCAGTGGATTGAGCACAACTTTCTGCTGGAGCTTGCATCCGCGCCGTTCTCCAAGAGCGACGCCCAACTTGTGCCCGATGCCGGTTCCTGCGTTGATTGTCCCAAACGCACCGGGCACAACGTCCTATTGTTTGAAGGCATCAGCCCGCGTCATGACAGTTGCTCCGATCCAAACTGTTACGCCGCCAAACTGGAGATGCACGTCAAACAGACCGTCGCAGCAAAGCCCAAGCTGGTACAGATCAGCACGGCCTATGGCAAACCCGCCGAAGGCAGCGCGGCGATTCCGCGCAACCAGTACGTGGAAATCCGGCAGGATAAGCCGCAGAAGAAGGAGCAGCGCGACTGGCCGGAGTACAAGACCTGCAAGTCCACCACCGAAGCCATCGTCACCGACGGCAGCGAAAAGGGCGAACTGCGCAAGGTCTGCGCTGACCCGAACTGCGCGGTTCACCATCCCAAGCGGCAACCATCGAAAGCCGATGCCGCTTTCAAGGCGGAGCGGGAAAAGCAACGCCGCGAGGAAGCACTGGCCCAGGCTACCGGGTTGCGTGTCCTGAAAGCCATCGGCGAAGCGGTTCCCGTCCGATTGATGAAGCGCGACCTGCTGTTTGCGGTCGAACGTCTGACCGAGATGTTGGACGAACGCCGTCTATCCATCCTCATCCGGCAGCACGGTATCGGCCAGCCGAGAGATTCCGGCTCGCCAGCGAAACTGCTGGCAGCGTTTCTGCCGAAGGTCGAGGAAAACAAGCTGGGGCGCATTTTGGTGGAGACGGTGATCTTGCTCTCCATGCGCACCGATACGGATAGCGCAAAAGTGCTACGCGATGCGGCGGAGACCTACAAAGTAGACATCGAGGCAATCTCGGCGAAGGTCAAGCAGGAGTTCGCCGCGAAAGAAAAGGCCAAGTCTGCAAAGAAAGCCGCGCCCAAGCCGCCAGCCAAAGCTGCGAAGAAAACCGCAGCCTGACCATCCACTCAACAGGAATATTCTGCGGAGCCTTTCATGTCAAAGGCTCCGCATTTATTTTGCTCATGGCCCGTCTGCCCGCCCGCGTGCGAGGCCCCGGCCACCGCCGGGGCGTCATCTTCCACCCCGCCCGACGGGCAGTGACGAAAACACACAAGGCTTATTTGATTTGCCAGGGAGAAACCTCTGACCAATGGCTCATTGCATTCTCCGCCCATGCCGTCGATTTGTCCGTGTGGCACGACGTGCATGGATTGGGGATGTTGTACTTGTCCGTCATGGCCGGTGATATGAACCGAAAGGTATGGGCATGAACATAAGCTCCCGGAACGCCCTCCGATTCGATCTTTGGCATATGGCAGGCGACACATTGGCTTCCAGGGCTACTGGCTTTATGGTGGGTGTGCGCCTCCAGAGTGGCTTCATGCGGCCCATTCGGAGAAGCAGGGCCGTGACAGTCCAGACAGATTTGGTTCTCGGGTTTAATGATCTGCGCGTAGTTTCCAGTTCCATGCACGTCATGGCAATCGAAGCACGTGATGTTGTGCCGGTACATCACGCTCTGCACAAAATCGTTCCCCTGCATTCGGTTCTTATGCGCCGTGCAGTCCGGAAAATAATAGAAATCCGTCTGTCCAAGGGTGCAGTTTTCCAGTCTCCAGAAGTCTTGCAGCTTGAGACCGACATGATAGCCAACCGGCCAGTCGTAATACTTTCCCTCGATCGGATTGGTCAACGTCCGTCCCTGCGAGTGGCATTGGATGCAGGTATCGTTCGCCGCCACAGAATCCATCTGTGCCGGATTCAGGATATTGCTCCGTGTCGGATGTTCGACATGCGCGCTGCCGGGGCCGTGACAACGTTCACAGCCGACGTTCCATTCCGCCACCTGTTTCGTGTGGATGTTGTAATCGACGGAATGGCAACCGTCGCAGGTTGGGCCGGTGGGACGCTGCATATTGTCCGGCGGATAGAGATGCGCCCACCAGTCGGCTCCATGCGCGGGGATCACGTATTTCAGCCAGTTGTGGTTGCCGATGTCCCACTGCACCGGCAACGGGTAATAATCTTCTCCAACTTTGGTGAAGTAGCGCTGTTTCCAGATGCTGCCGTAGACGAAGGCGACCTGGTCTTTAGTAAACGGGGCCACCTTGTTGGTTGTCAGATCGGGAAGAATGGCGTCGGGATGCGTCCTTGGATCGCGCACCACGTTTGCCATCGGTGTCTTCATCCAGCGCTGATAAATATCGGCATGGCACCGGGCGCAGGCTTGGGAACCGACGTAGTGGGCCGAAGTGATGGCGGAGGTCTGTTGTTGCAACTCAGACTTTGAGAGCGGGCGGAGGCTGCGCACGAAGAGCGCGAGTTCCCAGCTCTCCGGGCCGGAGATTCGGTGCGGACTGCCAAAGGCTGGCATACCGCTGAGCTGAACCCCATTCTTAATGATGTAGTGAATTTCGCCATCCGATAGATTTTGGGTCGCGGAAGCGCGCAGATCCGGCACGCGCGGATACTCGTGCAGACCGATCTGCGTCTTGCCACTGCCGTCGATGCCATGGCAGACAGCGCACCGCGTAAAAAACTCCTGACGCCCTTGTTCCAACGCTTCGGCATCGCCGATGAAGGGGTTCTTCCTCTGTCGTTCCTGGCGCGGAATAGCAATGTTCCGCAGACCACGGGCCACGGTAGTCTCAAAGGCCGATGGCGTGGAAGTGGCGCGAAAGCCACGCAACAGAAATAACATAAGGCAAAGAAGCCCAAGAGTGATGAACCCAAGAATCGTCACGAGAACCGGCTTCCATGATTGCATCGCTGATTTCGTGTGCCTCCGTCGCAGTCTACTTTTGACCAGCGGGCCGCATGATCCTCAATATAGGATGTCCATGGATGTCTTGCAATGGAAAGTAGACGAGATGCGTCTCTGGATCGACGGCCACGGTATGGGCATGAAGCATGTTGAGGGAACCGAGCAGGCTGAGTTTTCGGTTGCCGTATTGGAAGATTGTCACCGCTCCAGATTCGGCGGAGACGTACAGTCGTTTCAACTCCGGATCGAAGGCCAGCACATCGGGATCGTCACCCACCTCGTATTTAGAAAGCATCTTCATCGTCTTCAAATCGACCACGGCAAGCGAGTGGTTTTCTTCACCCGCGACGAAGGCGAGATGGTCTGCCACATCGAGCGCGATGCCGTGAGGGTTTTGAATTCCGGCAAGCGGGTATCGGTCCAGGATTTTGTCGGTGTTCGGGTCGATGGCGACAAGCAGGTTCAGGCCATGCACCGCCACCAGGATGTGT
>JAJYGR010000007.1 GCA_021790655.1 Acidobacteriota bacterium
AACTTACACCTCCAAGATGTCATTCATGCACGGCGTACCAATGGTTGGCGGACCTATGACCAGGTCGCTCCCGCCCCCGCGTCCAATCTATCCAAAATCATGACAACCAGTATGCCCCGGATGATTTTTGTGCGACCAGGAAGATGTATAGCTTGATCGCATCGATGAGTTGCACGGCCAACTGCTCAACACCTTTGACATAGGAGCGTCAACGCCGTGACAGAGGCGCTGTTCTGCTCGCTCAAGGTAGAACGTCTGCACTGCGAGTTCCTCACTGTGCGCGCGGCAAAAGACGCGGTCATCCACTGGATCCTCTGGTATAACCAGAAACGAATGCACTCACCACGGCTGCCAGAGTCCGCTTGAGTTCGAACAGGCCTGGCAAAAGCGGCGCGAAGCGGTCTGAGGGCAAGGTCAAGAACCACTGCAGCAGCAACAGCTTTCGAAAGCGAGTGATTTTGGGTAAGATAAATATGTGGAGAGGTGGCAGAGCCCGGTTGAATGCACCTGACTCGAAATCAGACGTACTCGCAAGGGTACCGGGGGTTCGAATCCCTCCCTCTCCGCCACAAGCATTCCGCAACTACTTTATCCACTGAGATTTAAGCCGCAAAACATAGAAAACCAAGCGGTTGCGCGTTTTCTATTCTTTCCTTTGTTTTCCATATTTTCTATCCTGTACCGCTCTTTTTCGCTAATTTGTATGACCATGGCCTGTATGTATGACCATGGAATTCTGCGAAACTATCGCGATACTACCGCTACGGCGGGATACCTTCCCGCCGCAGCGGAGCCATAGTGAATTGCTCCTCTGTAGGAGGACGCGCGGGATGCGGCGGGCGACATGGATCGCACAGCCAAGCACAAGGTCATCGGCTTCACCTTGCGCTACACGAACTATCTCACTGGTAAAAATTACCGGGCAGGCCAGTGGCGAATCATGCCTGGTCAAGAATTTGCCCCGGAGAGACTGCGACCTGTGGAGAACCTCCACGAGCCTGATCCACGAAACGCACTGACCACTTGGTGTGACACAACCACCGGCTTCGCTCGCCACCTGCACGCACAATATCTCCACGAGGCAGTTGTTGGCTTTTCCCTCGATCCAGTAGTGACCTTGCCCTCAGACTGCGTCCCCCCGGCAAACAGCCTGGAGTCTCCTTAAGGAGCCAGAAGATGCCAGCAACTACATCGCTGAACTATGTCGCCGGTCGCCGGAGATCGCAGCCTGCGCATATCTGGCGCGGCAGTTCGTCCGCATGATTCGGCAACAGGACGCAGCTGCCTGGCCCAACTGATGGAAGGACAGCGCAAAAAGCAGCTTGCTGGCAAGCTTCGCAAAATACCTCTGCCACGATGAAGACACGCTGCTTGCCGCTCTTCAACAACCTTGGAGCAACGGCCCAGTCGAAGGACATGTTCACCGCTTGAAGCTGATCAAGCGCTCCATGTACGGCCGTGCCAAATTCGATCTGCTTCGACTCCGCGTCGTGAATGCCGACTGAAATATGGTTCTCCGTGCTACAATAAAACGCGATGTCGAATGCGCCGCCGCAGCTTCGCGTGTTTGCGTTTAAGGATGTTGTCCGGTTTGCTCGCAAGTTTCACATCTCAAATCTGGGATGTTGTGCGGTCTCAGCCTGACGCGGATCTGGGCGGCGGGTTGTACAAGTACCGAATCGCAAGGCCGGGAGAGGGATATCGTGGCGGCGGTCGTGTCCTAATCGCCCTGAAGATCGGGAGCCGGGCAATTCTGATGTTTGCTTGGGAAAAGAAGGATATGGAGAACATCAAGCCGAACGAATTAAAGGGGTATCGGGACGTCGCAAAAATATATCTCGAATGCTCGGATTCGCAGATGACCAAACTCGTTAAGGACAGAGTTCTGGTTGAGATCAGCCGTATCCAAGAAGTAGGACAAAATGGCTAAGACTTACAAAAGCAAAGCGATGGCGGCTCTTCACGAGAATGTCAGCGATCTCTACCGCGTCGGCATGATCGACAAAAAGACCATGCGGAAATTCGATGCGGCTTGCTTGACTCCTGTGCGCAAGCTGAGCCCATCCGCCATCCGGCGGATCCGCACCAAAGCAGACGTCAGCCAGGCAGTTTTCGCCGCACATTTAAACGTCACGGTTGGCGTTGTTAGCAAGTGGGAACGCGGCGAGAAAATTCCGAGTGGACCTGCGGCAAAACTGCTCACGCTGGCGTCGATTCGCGGAATCGACGCCATAGCTTGATGAGTCCAGGAACAAAAGAGGCTATAAGCCTGTCGATTGAAGAACCAAGAGATTGGTGCTTTCTTCCCGTGTCGGCGCTTTCCGTGGTGACAATCTCCGGGCTTGTTTCTTTTCAGGATGCAGGATTAGATCCAGCGGAACAGGCTCGATAGCTACGGCCTGCTGAACCAGCCGGTAAAAGAGCTTGCCGCGGTTCATCGATTTGCGCCGGTTAAACCGGAAGGTAAATTCATCCAAAGCGAATCGTGGTGCACCTCAGAAATCTTTATGGCCGCCTTCTTTGACCTTATGTGGTCCCGCTCCTTTCCCCTTGTCATTCTCCACGTACACTGGTGGAGAGAATTACGCGGCCAACATATCGAAACCAGGAGCGCGGAAAGGACATTGGGGGAAACACCATGAGAATTTTGAAGGCGTTTCTACTGACTTTTTTCGCGCTTGTAATTGTCGGAGCCATTGCTGGAGGTTTCCTGATTGGACGTGGCTTTCGCGCTACGACCGAACCATCTGCATTCGAGGCCGTCGTGGCGCGAACGATGCGAAATCTCGCAATTCCCCGGCACGCTCGCAACGAGAAAAATCCTATCGCGACAACTCTAGAATCCCTGCAAGATGCACGAGAACTCTACGTTACCCGTTGCGCCATTTGTCATGGAATCGATGGCAGCGGGAAAACTCGTATCGGATTGAATCTCTATCCAAGGGTTCCGGATCTCCGTTTGGCGGCGACGCAAAATCTTACGGATGGAGAAATTCACTACATCATTGAAAACGGCGTTCAACTGACCGGAATGCCTGCCTGGGGGAATCCGCACCGTGAGCCAAATACCAATAGCTGGAAACTGGCGCTGTATATCCGAAATCTGCGGCCACTGACAGACCAGGAGAAAACTCAACAAGCCAGAACCATTGCCACGGCGCATTACGTTGGCTCGCAGGCGTGCGAAACCTGCCACGCAGAGATATACGAGCGCTGGGAAAAAACTCCTATGGCCAACGTGGTGCGTGATCCGCACACGCATCCCCATGCCATCCTCGCGGACTTTTCTAATCCACCCGCTTTTGTAAATTTCAAGAAGCAGCAAATTGCGTACGTTTACGGCAGCATCTGGAAGCAGAACTATTTCACCCAGGTCGGCAATGAGTATTATCCTCTGCCAGCAAAGTGGGACATTGCACACAAAAAATGGGTGCCATACTTGGTGAAGAAAGGGGAAGACTGGTGGGCAGCAGACTATCCTCCCCACAACAGTGACCATCCCACGGGGCCAACCTGCAATGGCTGCCATTCTGTCGGTTACAACATCCAAACCAAACAAGTGGTGGAATGGAATGTTGGCTGCGAGCGATGCCACGGGCCGGGCAGCGAGCATGTCGCGCATCCCTATCGCGGCAACATTCTGAATGCAGCAAATATGGATGCTGTCGCAGCCAACGATACCTGCATCCAGTGCCACTCGCAAGGCCAACCTCTGACCAATCCGATTCCCAACGCAAGCCAAGGCCAGTATTACGACTGGCCGGTCGGCTATCAGATTGGCCTGAAGCTACAGGACTACTGGAAGCTACAAGACCACACACTAGGAGAAGATACCTTCTACTATTTTCCCGACGGCACAGCGCACAAGAACCGGATGCAGGGCAATGACTTTGTGCAGAGTGTCATGTATCGGCACAACATTACCTGCTCCAGCTGCCATGATGTTCACGGTACAAACAATTATGCGGAGTTAAGAAAGCCCGTAAATATGATTTGTCTGGACTGCCACGGCCCGTTGTCACCGAACGGCCCTCATGCCGCAACGCTGGAAGAGCATACCCATCATAAAGACGGAACTCCAGGAAGCGAATGCGTCGATTGCCACATGCCGAAGATTGAAACCGAGGGAGTTCCCGGTACGTTTGTACATGCCCACACCTTCAAGTTTATTACCCCAGACATGACGAACAAATACAAGATTCCCAATCCATGTACATCCTGCCACACGGACAAGTCCACCGCGTGGGCAACCGCGATGCTACGCCGTTGGCCTGAGCGCTCTCCGTGGCGGATGGGGTAAAGGTATGTGTCAGCAGGTTTCGCACTTGGGTTAGCCCGTCGGGAGGGCGGAAAAAAGCTGCTCCAGCCGTAGGCAGGAGCCGTCTCGGCCGGTATCCTCCGCACAAGCAATTAATGTTGATCGGCTAGTACAAATTTCCGGCCAAGCCAGGGTCCGTGCCGTTTCATGGAAGGTTACAGAGAGTCCGGCTACGGGGCCATTCGGCAACGTTCAGGTACTCTCCACCTCGAACTCATACAGACTAATGCTGACGGGGGGAACACGAATTGTCTCGGGCATCCCTGCCTGTTCCGTTTCGTCAATTTTGACCACGGCCTCCTTGCCAGCTTCATTGGCGGAGTTCACGCTAGGCGGCGCGATTTGGCACAATTTTCCCTGTTCGCGAAGCTTCAGTGCCTTTAACTTGAGCGTGAAACTGTGCCTATGCTCTGTGGGATTCACGACGGACAAAAGGAATCTCTTCCGGTCACCCGAAAACGCTGCAAGAACATCCAGAGGATAAGTCGGGCTGCCGGTAGGTGTCGGCCCTTTGTCCACAAAATCTGTTCCGCGAACTTGCCGCTGCGGTGAATCGCCGTCCACCGCAATGGGAACGGCGTTGAGAAACCGCGTCTGCAGGAGCTTCATCAGCACTCCTTCCGCCGGAAATCCGACTGCGTCGCCGGAGATATCCGTCAGCAAGCGGAGTCCTCCCGTTGCGCAGCTGGCGGTGATCATATCGGAGTGCCGAAACATTTCGTGCAGGCAAAGAGCATAGGAGAGTGGCCCAAGCATGCCTGGCAGCGGGTGGTTCTGACCGTCTGCGGAGCGCGGACGATTGCCCCACTCGTCAAAGACGAACTTGATATCCGTCTTCTTCAGCCACGGCATCTTTTCAACATACCTGTTCCAACAATCGAAGGCACCGCCGATACGATTGGCCAGCTTCCGGGCTTTCAGTGGCAGCGGATCCTGCACGTCCACGAAAAGTTGTTTTTCCGCATCGAAGGCCAGATTAGGATAGGCGTAGGTGTGCTCAGAGAGATTGTCAATGTTGTTGGTGCATTTCTGCAGCAACCATCCGTCCCAGTCATTAATCGAACCGAACTCGTAGGGTAGCTTTTCCGTAATCGGGGGCTCCCAAATGCTTGGAAAAAAGTTGCCTTTCTTCTCCGCGCCGTCTACGGACTTCTCGCAGATGCTGGCTCCGGAGACAGTGACCTTGATGTTGGGATCGATGGCCTTCATCGCATCGACGATGTAATTATGCTTCACCCAATATTGATCGAGTGACATGTGACCGTACTGCCACGGGCCATACATCTCGTTGCCGATGGTCCAGTAACGCACATGAAAGGGTTCTGGATGACCATTCTCGGCGCGCATTCTGCCCATGCGGGTGTGGATGGAGCCGTTACAGTACTCAACCTGCTCGGCCGCTTCGCGAGCGGAGCCGAAACCGGTATCGATCGCCAGATCGGGCTCTGCTCCGACCAGCCTGCAAAGTGCCATGAACTCGTGAAGGCCGACGTCGTTTGACTCAATTCTGTCGGACCACATGGGCTGGAGGCGCGGCGGGCGCTTATCGCGATCCCCAAGTCCATCGCGGTAGTCGTAGGTAGATACAAAGTTCCCGCCGGGCCACTTGAACATCTTGAACCCTTCCTCTTTGAAGAGTCGAATCATTCCAGAATGGAATCCCTGCGTATTGTCCGCAGGCATCAGTGACACGGCACCCACGTGAAATGTGCCTGCACCGGTGCCGAGGATTTCCAGTTTCGCCTCTTCGGTGTCCGCGCCGGGAGTGAATTTGAATGGAAACTTTTTGTATTCGCGGGTAAGCGCAGGGATCGTGATCGATTGCGAGTCGCCAGAGCCAGGACCCCACACCAAACGAACGATGACTTTGGCACCGGGATCGCCAGCCAGAACGATTCGTCCATCGTAGGTTTTGCCGCCGGCAATGCGCAATCTGGATTGCCGGATGCCGTGTGGCTGGGAAGAATCGAGCTTTATCCGTGGGCTATGTTTGCCGACATAGGCGAGCTTGGTGTCCATTTCAACAGTTCCCTCCGGCCCGACCGGCTTGAAAGGTTCGCCAAAGAAGCGCCGGAAAAAGGGATTCGCGGGAAGAGGCGTGGGCTCGCTGGTAATCGCTTTCGCAAATTTTCTATCGGTCAGGATCTCAGCCCACACTTGCGTGGTTGCCGGTTCCATATAGCCGCCGAAGATCATTGGATTGATCGGAGCGCCACTCGCGGACCCATCGACCCTGACCTGGATGACTTCGTCTGCAACGGCGGATGCTTTCATCTCTCGTGGCCACACCGCAGCTCCGGCTACTGCGCTTACAACAAATTCGCGTCGATTCATTGGCATTGTTCTCTCTTCCCTTCGTTTCATGCGTTCAAAGCGTTCCCGGTCAAGTCGATTCCTGGATTCGCGGTGCGCTATTTCCTGGAGATTGTTTCATCGATGCAAAGTGGCTTTATCGAATTGCGCGAGACACGCTTCCAGCTTCATCCAATTTATGAAGCACGCTTTGCACCCATCTCCGCGAGGCCGACCTTTTGCCTCTCGCTCATTTCAGGTCACCGCAATGCAGTGAGACACAACGCAGCAACTATAACAACGTGATGGGATTCGTGCACATTTTCAGGGTTCGAAGGATGGGTCGCGATTTTCGATCAAATATGTCTGGTTGTTTCTCCAATGTCGAAGTGCGAAGTTTCATTGAGGACTCCAGGCTTTGAAACGCAGCCGAAGATACTGCCGCAGGCTCTCCGCTACGGGCGACAGGATGAGATCCCTCCTTGGGAGAAGCTCGATCTGTCGGCAAAAGGACTTGCGACTGAGTCCTCAGACGAAATCCGACATTCACCTTTCCCGCAGGTCACGCAAAGGGATGGCCGCAATGATCCAGCCACAGTATCCCGCCTCCGTTCCATGGAAGAGTTCCCCCGGTAACACCAATGGGATACTTCCGAAAAACACGAGTCCGCCTACGTCGCACGAAATCATCGAAAGCGAGCAAGGCAACCCGATTGCATAACGACCGGCCTGCAAATATTCATTCGTATTTTCGACTTCCACGAGAAAAGCGTTTTACTATTGACGCAGCTCAAAACTCGCACGATGCATGGTGCTGAAAACGGGCTTTGAAAGGTGGGTTCAAAGCAGGATGAACGCTTCATATTCGTGTTTCCTCGTATTGTTGCTCGTGACTGGGGCAGCCGCACTCGCATCGAACTCGACGCTGCCGGATGGAACCGAGTTTCCGTCCTGGGAGAAGCCGCTCCATTTCTCGAAGACCTATTACGTGGATGGTCAGGCGAAGAACGCCGATGACAAAGGGCCGGGCAGCAAGGAGCATCCGTTCCGCACGATCAACGCGGCAGCCCAGGTGTTGCAGCCTGGCGAACGGGTGGTTATTGCCGGGGGCGTCTATCGTGAGTGCATCCGCCCGGCACGCGGCGGAACCGACCCCAATGCCATGATCAGCTACGAAGCCGCGCCTGGTGCGAAGGTGGTGGTGAAAGGCGCTGTAGTCGTAAACGACTGGAAGCCAAGCGAGGGCTGGAACTTTGGCTTTGACCCGGTGACGCATCAGCCGGTGAAGGCATGGGAACTACATCTCGATCCTGCACTGTTCCCGAATGGCTACAACCCATTTGAAGTGGACAACGTGCTCGGCAACCGTGAATGGCTCCGATACGCGCAGGACAATATGGAGACCTACTTCCGTCGCCGCGGGCTGGTGTTTGTGGACGGAAAGCCGCTGGAGCCGGTTGGGCTTCCCTCTGAGCTGGCCGGCCCATCGCCGCGGTCGATGAATTACTTCACCGACGTGCACTGGAAGCCACTGTTCAAGGAGTTCTCGCCGGAGGTGGGCAAAGTGTGGATCGAATCCAACGGGATGACCCTGCACATTCGTCTGGCGAATGACGATGATCCCGCCAGGCACGTTATCGAAATCACCAACCAGGAACAGATTTTTTCTCCGGCAAAACGCTACCAGTCGTATATCCGCGTGAAAGGCATCACCTTTCAGTATGCGGGCAATGGTTTTCCGGTGCCACAGCGCGGTATGGTCTCGACGAACCGTGGCAATCACTTCATTTTTGAAGACAACACCTTTGAGTGGGCGAACAGCGTTGGTCTCGACATTGGCAACGAGGACTGGGGCGCGGCGCGTCCGCCGCAGCCGGTGGGCTTCGATGTGATTCGCGGGAATACGTTTCGCTACTGCGGAATTGAGGGGCTGGGAGGAACTGGTGGTCCGCAATCGACGCTGGTCGAAAAGAATCTCTTCGAATGGATCGGGTGGCAGGACGCCGCCATGATGTCTGAGTCGGCCGGAACCAAGATGCATGTCACCCGGAATCTTCTGTTCCGGAATAACGTGGTTCGGCATATCCGGCATGGGAACGGCATCTGGCTGGATATCGGCAATGCCAACGATCGACTTACGGGCAACGTATTCGCCGACATTCCCGGCGATGTGAATCCTCATGCCATTCAAATTGAAGGCAGCAATGCATTGAATGAGATCGATAACAATATTTTCGATCACCTCACCGGCGGGATTCTCATACGCGATACAAACCACGTAATCATCGCCTACAACCTGTTTCTCGATTGCGCCGAGGTGTGCGTCGATACAGTCTCCGGCATCAATGGTCCCAGACCGATTGGCGGACATACCAACGATGTACACAATCTGATGGTGTACGACAACGTGTTCTTCAAAATTGGACGCTCGGCCATTGAATTCAACAACGCGCGCAATGAAGCCGATGGCAACATCTATCCGGCGTCGGCTACGCCGTTCGGGGGCGCTCCCTATCTGCGCGTAAAGTTTCCCGAGCCGCCGGAATGGCACAATCTGGAATCGTGGCGCGAAGAATATGGATGGGACAAGAACGGAGGTTTGGCCACAATCACGGCAGTGATGGACCCGGACAAACTGGAATTGACCATTTCGATGAAGGGGGGTGATGTAAAACGCGCCCCCGCTTACAAGGGCATCAACACCGACTTCTTTGGGCGTCCAATCACAGGGGATAGAATGCCGGGACCGTTCGCGAATATTGGCAGCGCGCCCACGACGCGCAGTATCGACCCCAGGTGAATCGTGAAGGCGGAGCGCGTAGACGTCCCGATACTCGACGGCCTGGGCATCTGGACAGCAGGGATGGATGCTGTGGTGACCCGCGCTTCGCCTCTATTCTCTCGGCCTGAACACCAGTTTTTCTCCAGGCACAGTCGAAATGGAAATTACCGCGCCGGTGAGTAGCTTTGACTGCTTGCCGGCGACTTGCACCTGGACCGGTTGATCGACTCCCCAGGGGTTAGCAAGGTTGCAGGTGCCGCCTCGGTTGCTGGTGATGTGGACGCTCTCAACCTTGCCATCTTTCAGACTGCTTGAGACTAGAAAGTTACCGACCGCGAGCAGGTTGCCAAAGGATGCATTCTGCTGGCGAGGCCAGTTGGGGAAGATATGGATGCTGGATTGGTAGCTTTGCAGCAACATGGCTGCGAGGGTGGTCGGGACGGTGGCTTCATTTTCTATGCCACCGGCGCCAAACCGATAAGCAAAACTGGGGAAGCCGATCTGCGTGACCAGGAGATGGAGATGATCGAGGATGGAGGATGGATCGTAGCCTGCATCGGCCGCCGCCGGGTAGAAGTTCGAAGTATTGTTGGAGTCGTACCAGAGGCGGGTGTAATTGACCGTATTCTCAGCGGCTTTCTGTAACTCCGGCTTACTTTCAACGCCGATGTTCCATGCCGGGAAGACCGCTTGCAGTGAGTTCATCCCAGCGGACGAGCCTTCAATCTTTACGGGCGGATCGGCGGAGAAACGGTCACCCTTCGAGATGTCAACCCATTGCATGCCGTGTTCGCTTTCGACGATGACCTGGTCGGCAGCGGGGATAGGTTTGCCAACAGCATCGACGATGGCTTTCACGGCAGATGCCGGGGCAAGCGGGAGTGGGCTGAGGTGAGAGAGATGGTCCTCCCATTTTGCGCGCATCTCTGCTCCTGCGTGGAGTTGGTTTCCCATGTCGAGCAGGGCCGGGTAAAGCATGTCGAGGAAGCCAATGACTGCAGCTGGATTGACATCCTCGGACGGTCCCCAGAGATGTTCATCCTCGGCATCGTTGATGTCGATGTACCGGCCTTCCACAAGCTTCAAATCGTGATCCCAGAAGTCTGCGACTCCGACCAGAAAAGGCCAGACCTTGCGGGCGTAGGCGGCATCGCGCGTGTAACGCCAGCGCTGGACGCAGTTCACCGCTGCGAAGAGCGCGTCGCTCTTCTGGTCAAGTGCGCGGAAGTTGTCGCCGCTCCAGACGGGCGACGGGGCGAGGTGGGTATAGTACACGAGACCGTGCGCGTGTAACTGCCGCGCCAGGCCACGGCCGCGCGGCATCCAGGCGAGGAGGGGAGCGTCGTATGGGTCCGCAAGATCGACGTGGTTGGTGGCGAAGGCAGCCCAGAAGGGCGCCTCATAGTTGTAGTCGAGGGTGTAATCTCCCTGCCATCCCACATAGGTTGAGGTGATCCAATTGCCCCAAAGACCTGGCGCGACATTGCCTTGCCGACTGCACGAGGCAAGGACGTACAGCGAGCCGTAGTACCAGGACTGGACCGTCTTATCGGGGATCTCGACAAAAGATTTCGACCAGAAATGATGCCACCATGCGAGGTGAGCAGCGCGGATGGACGCAATGCTCGCTTCGCTCGTGTGCTTCAGACCTCCGATGGCCGCTTGGACGTAGTCTGGATTATCGCGATCATCGAAAGCGCTCACGGCAAGAATGACATGGCCGCCAGCAGGAATAGCGAAGCGCGATTCGCCATCAGCCTGTGTGATGGAAGCTCCGACAACCCGCATGGCGAGGATGCCCTGAGGAGCCATGTCATCTAAGGGGATGTGAGGGTCTCCGGGATGGGAAGCCATCCAGCTGAACTGCGGACCCATGACCTGCGCCGCAGTGGGAAAGGCGTTGGTTTCGCCCACTTCCCTGCCCGCCACGCGCAGAACCATTCTGCTGCCGTCATAAGCTACCTCCACGCTGATCCATTGGCCGGACGGGAGCGGAGAACTCGAGGTAATGACGGTTCCATTCAAGTTGGCGGAGAGCTTGCCTTGCGAAACGAAGAAAAAGAGGCCAGCCTCAGCGCCCTGACCCCTCGGGGCATCGTGCCCACGCGTGTTTCCGAGCGGGTCGGTGGGGTCGACCGCCTGCTGCATCCAGCGATGCTCAACGAGAGCGTCGAAGATCACTCCACTGCCGCCCACATTCGCAAGGTTAATGGAGGCACTGACGTTGAACTGGCGCTCCGGCATGATGATGTTGCCACCGGAGAACAGGGTGGTCGCAGTTTTGTCCGTTGCGGTTTTGCTCGCCGCCCCCGTGAGAGCATCGTGAGACGCCCACTGGTACGCCGGTTTCCGCTCCGGGTTCGCCTGGAAGCTGTCAAAGACGCGAACAGACCGAACGGCAGCCTCCGACGGCATACCGGGACTTTTTTCGTTCAGTCCGCCAATGGTGGCGCGAACGACCTCCGGTGAGACCCTCAGCCAGGAGACGTTGCCGGTGATTCCGCCAAGCGTCTCCCGATCCTTCTGGCCGAAGCCATCGAGCATTGAGGCGCTTACCTCAATGGGCGTCTGACCGGCGTTCTCAAGCTGAACGAAGAGAGTGTTTTGGTTAGCCGCAACCCAGGATTGCGTTCTAAGCAGGGCATTGCCCCGGGCGAAGCTGGCAGTGATGTCGGCGGGGCCGATATTCTCGGACAGGTGCGCCGATGCGCCATCGAGTGACGGGATGGAGAGTTGCAGCCGTCCGACAGGCATGATGCGACCGCGCAAGACGCTCCAGAAATCGTCGCGTCCGATGTAGAACTGCTGCTGCTCCGGAGTGCCACCGACCGCGACGCCGACGCTGCCATTGCCGAGCAGAGCTCCGCCGGTCATGCGCCAGGTGGCGATGTTGCCTGGCATCTGCTGCCAGCTGCCGTGTATGCCGGAGACGATCTGGAGCGCCTTCGCAGCGGCAGTCGGATCGGCTGGTCCACGGCCTTTAGCGGCAGCCCCGAATGCGGGGGAATTGTAGAGTGTTGCGGAGACCAGTGCGAATGTGGCGGCTGCAATGTATCCTACACTGCTTCTCGACATGGAACGTCCCCTTCTTGACCAATACCTGTCTGTATACAACCCACGTGACATGAACGTCTCCCAGTGTACGCGATGAGTTGCACGCCAGCAGCCTTGGTGGCCTCGATGACTGCTCGGTGTCCGTTGATTCGAATACCCAGTTCGGCGACGAGACCAGAAGGACGCTGGTGGCCCCTGCGAACGCCGTTGCCAAAGCTGCGCGTTTGAGCGCGTCTGTAATTACGAGCCAGCAGAGCTGATTGGTAGCTTACGAGCGCCAGAGCAAAAATAGACCACAAAGCATGGCGGAAGCAGTGTTTTGCGGCGAAGTATGTCTTCACAAGACTTCCTGACTGAATGAGGAAAAGAGGCTGACACGATCATGGCTTCGCGGTGGTCCAAATTATGCAGACGGTTGTCTGACACGGTTCTAGGATGATGAATATTGAAGACGTCTGACGCTATCCCATGTTCTTATCCCATGTTCTATCGATAGCCAGACGCCCAAAGGCCCTTTCTTTCACATGCAGGGTGGAGGAACTGGTGTAGACGCTCCATTCCGGACGTCCCAATGCCTTCCC
Source organism: Acidobacteriota bacterium (assembly GCA_021790655.1). Lineage (GTDB taxonomy): Bacteria > Acidobacteriota > Terriglobia > Terriglobales > Acidobacteriaceae > JAKAAZ01. The sequence continues at coordinate 13,028 of JAJYGR010000007.1, forward strand.
CTGCAGAGGACCTACTCTGTGTCCAAACACATTCATGAAAAGGAATCGCACGCCGCCAGGCTTCTCGTGCCCGACGGCTTCTCACCCGAAGATGTGAAGAACTTGTCCAGCGTACTGAACGCGCTTCTAGCGGATGCCTTCGCCATCTATCTCAAGACCAAAAACTTCCATTGGCACATGAGCGGGCAACACTTCCGCGATTACCACCTGCTTTTGGACGAACACGGAGCCCAGATATTCGCCATCACCGACGCCGTAGCCGAGCGTGTTCGTAAGGTCGGCGGCACAACCATCCACTCCGTAGGACACATCGCCCGGCTACAACGAATTGCGGACAACGACGAGGAGTTTGTGGGCCCAACCGAGATGCTGCGGGAACTCCTCGCCGACAACAAGGCATTTGTGAAGAGCCTGCGCGCGGCACACGTAGTTACCAGCAAAGCCAATGAATATGCAACCACCAGCTTGATTGAAAGCTGGATTGACGAAGCGGAGCGGCGTGCGTGGTTCCTGTTCGAAGCCACGCGGTAATGAATCTTCGACCTGATGGCGCCACCGCCATTCTCTCCGTGCTCGACCTGCCCGATGCGCCTGCCGCCGTCGGTTCGAGCGGCCAAAGTGCGAGCAGAGCGTTGGCGTGGCGCGTGGTCGGAAGCCGCTCACTCATCTCGGAAGCGTCCTCCATCCTCGTGGGATGCTTTGCTAACTCCGCACATTGCTATAGGCGTGGGTTGTATTGAATCTCGGGCAGGCCAGGGTCGGTTCGCCGAGTCATTGATTCACATATTGCTCAGGAAAGGATTTCGTGATGAAGAAGAAGGGCCGGATTCAAATCGCGAGCCAGATCATAGCTCGACTTAAGAGAAAGATGCAGGAGCCGAGATTGACGGAGTCGGTCCGAAACGGTATGCCGCTCCAGGCTGGGCTGGACAAGAAAGAGTCGGCAGTCCGACTTGAGAGAGTATGACACCTGGATAACCAGCTTGGATGATCCAAATAGTGCCGACAGAGAGTATGTTTACCCGCATCTACTTCGAAGGAGATGCGATCAGCACTCGTCCAAAATAAGTGCGACGCAATGGAGGACGCATTATGCCCACGATCACGACGCAAGACGGAGCCACAATCTACTACAAGGACTGGGGCGCGGGTCAGCCCGTTGTCTTCAGTCACGGCTGGCCACTGAGCGCAGACGCGTGGGAAGACCAGATGGTGTTCCTGGCCTCTCATGGATTTCGCACGATTGCGCATGATCGCCGCGGACATGGCCGGTCGAGCCAGCCCTGGAATGGCAACGATATGGATAATTACGCAGATGATCTCGCGGCATTGACCGAAGCGCTTGACTTGAAGGATGCTGTTCACGTCGGCCATTCAGCCGGCGGTGGAGAGGTGGCCCGCTATATCGGCCGCCACGGCACAAAGCGGGTTGCCAAAGCAGTGCTGATTGGTGCAGTGCCGCCGCTGATGTTAAAGACCGATGCCAATCCAGGCGGGTTGTCAATCACGGTCTTCGACGGAATACGCGCAGGCGTCCTGGCAGACCGTTCACAGTTTTTCAAGGACCTCACTGTGACGTTTTATGGTGCCAATCGGCCTGGTTCAACCGTCTCGCAGGGCTTGCGTGACTCCTTTTGGCTACAGGGAATGCAAGCAGGGCTGAAGTGTATCTTTGATTGCATCAAAGCCTTCTCTGAGACCGACTTTACCGAAGACCTGAAGAAGATTGATGTGCCTTCGCTGATTATCCACGGAGACGACGATCAGATTGTGCCCATCGGAGACTCATCGATGTTGACGGCCAAACTGATTAAGGCAACAACGCTGAAAGTTTATCCAAACGCATCGCACGGGCTGTGCTCTACCCACAAAAACCAGTTGAATAAGGATCTATTGGCATTTCTTCGGGAGTAGATCGCATGCAGACAGCGCGACGCAGACGAACAGTGCGGGCAGCGATCAACTGGATCTCAAGCACGCGGCCCTCAAGCGACGGTTGATTGCGACCGTTTCAGAGAACGCACTGTGCTATGGGATGACTTCATACGGGCGGTCGTGCCTTCAACATAGCTCGCTTGCGGGCCAGATGGTCCCGGCCATCGGTTAGAAAGAACGCCGCCTATATCCGTAAATACGCATTTGATTCCAGTTGCGTTCTTCATCAACTTTTCTTCCGTGGCCCTTTCGAAGGGGTATCCTTCGAGTTCTTGATTCCGCGATAATCAACGATTTAAACCTTTGCCTCAGGAGCATCGGCGACTGCCTCTGCCGATATCTGTTCCGGCAAGTCGAGACGGGCCACTCCAATGCGATTGTCGGCCATCCCGTAGTAGACGTCGAAGCGATCCGGTTTACCAAGATCGTCGCGCCGGTCGATACCCGTGGGGAACACAATATTGGCGACGGTTCCATCCCGTTCTTGCGGCATCTCGGGCCTTAGCACCGGCTCCGCCGATCGATAGCGGATCAGCCGCGGCTGCTGCTGTGAGAGCAACATCACTCCGGCTGAGTAGCAAAGATGATGGCCATTACCATCGGCACTGGTTACTTCGCTTACACCGTGGTAAACGATCAGCCAGCCGTGCCTGGTGAGAACGGGCGGGGTTCCGGCGCCGATCTTGAGCCGCTCCCAGGGCGACACAGGAATCGCTAATCTGTGATGAGAGGTGAACCGGCCCAGACGCTCAGGTTCAGAGCTTTTCAACGCGGGCGGGCAATAGGAAATCCAGATACTCTCGTGATCCAGGTCCGCTTCACGGTCCTTACGTTGGTAAGCAGTTTCTTCTGGACGCGTGCCGGGAAAGAGCGGACGGTGAAGCATACCTAGCTCACGTTGCCCAGATAAATTCGGGATCGCAACTGGGAAAATGCTCGCATCTTTGTCATCGATGTTGCCCAGCTCGATGCCGTGCCAATGAGCGTAGGTTGCAAGCCCGAGACGCTCCCAGTGGAATAAGTCCTCCGACAGGGCCAAGGCGATTCTTGGGCCTTGGGGCGAGAACGCCGTGTAGGACATGATGTAGCGCTGGAGCGGTTCCACATACGTAACGCGCGCGTCCTCGCAGCCACCTCCGCCGTCCGACCGTCGCTCATAGTCGGCTTCGGGTTCCAGTGCGATGCCAAGCCTCTCGACGCCTGCCGGGTCACCGGCTTCATCAAACTTCACTCGTGCCATGCCAATGCGCGAGTAATTTCCTTTCGCAACCAGCCGTGGAAACAGGTACAGTTCTCCATCAGGTCCGCGAGCGGCGGCCGGATTCAGGACGCCTTCGACTTCCTGAGGATTGCCCGCCTCCGGTTCCATCAGCATCCCCAGGCGGTGAAGCTTAAAGTCGCTCATCAGTTCTCCTCAAACAACCGCGTTTGACACTTCAAATGTTCGCGTCTGTTGATCGGGATCTAAACAAGCGATGATCGCTTCGACAACCCGCTTGGTTTCACCCGGACCTCGAACCGGAATGGAAATCACACCTGCCTGCTTCGCCGGATAATCATTCCCTCCGACAAACAAAGCATCTCCGACGTAAATCATCTCCTTCAGAGAAATTCCAAGAACATCTCGAAGCTTTCTAATCCCGTATGCCTTGTCAATGCCGGGTTTGGTGATGTCGATGGATGTCGAACCACCGATGCGAACTGAGAACTCGGGAATCAATGTGTCAAGAATGGCCTTGATCTTCTTCCGCTTGGCGAGATCCCGATCCCATTCTTCCTTCTTTGCCAAAGGAGCCTGCTGACCTAGCGCGGAATAGGTTATCTGGCTTCCCCTGTCTTCAATAGGCTCCCCCCAGGTTTGTTCAACATGGAAGTCGGCTGTCTCTATCGCTTTCTTCAACGAACTAACAATCTTCTCTTTTTCGTCCGCCTTGAAGTCCTCCGAATAAAGCTTCTTCCATGCTCCGGTGTATTGAAAGAACTTTGTACCGCAGGTAGGAAGAATCGAAAGCCTGGCCAGGCTTTCGTCCTGAGGAAGTTTGGAGAGCACCTGTTTTTCAAACTGCGGCCAGGCGCCTCCTGAAATGACAGCCACCTTGGCGACGCTGAGCAGATCATGTAGCAGGGACGCCATTTCGGAATCGAGAGACGACTTGCTTGGTGCGAGGGTACCGTCCAAATCGAACACTATGAGCTTTTTCATTGATATCCCCATCCTGAGTTCTATGAAATCAAGCCGGATTTGCGCTGTCTATCCTGTCCTGTTTACGATATTCTGCACAATCATGGGATCGCGATCTCCAACAGAATTACTTCTCCACTGGGTTGAAACGCACACTGTCCGACTTCTGCCGGCAAGAGCCAAACATCTCCTCTGCCTACCGCGTAGGGAATTCCTTTGTGGCTGACCTGGCCTGTGCCCTCAATGCAAACCAATACGCGCGGCTCTGCGGTTGCTCCAACGGTGAACAGGTCTTGACCTAGTAATCGCCACAACAAGAAAGCATGGCAATCGAAGAGCCGCTCGCGCTCAACAGGTTTTTTAGTTTCGACGCGGGGCGCAGCCATGCCGCCATCACTCGCCCCAAACTCGATGGAGGCAAATGCCTGCTCGACTTGCAGCGGCCGCAACTCCCTGGTCTTCGGGTCGATATGGCCCCAATCGTAGAGCCGAAACGTCGTATCGCTATTTTGCTGAACCTCGAAAACCACGACATCGTTGCCCAGAGAGTGAACTGTTCCTGCAGGAATGAATATGGCATCGCCGACCTTCGGGGCAATACACACCAGGTGGTCTGCAATGGTACCGTCATCAAGAGACTGCCGCAGAGTATCGGCAGTTGTGCCTGATTTCAGGCCAGCATAGATGCGTCCCTCCTTCTCGGCATCGATTACAACCCACGCTTCTGTCTTTGCCGTATCGCCAGCAGGAATCAGCTCTGGGTGCGCATCGCTGGGATGCACCTGCACAGAGAGCATCGAGCGTGCGTCCAGAAACTTGAGCAGCAATGGAAAGCGGCTGAAACGCGAAGACAACTTGCCCATCAACTGTTCTGGAAACTGCTTCATCATTTGCCCAAGTGTCTGACCCTTGAGCGGTCCGTTCGCAACCAGGCTTTGGTGGTCGGTGCGGTCGCTGAGCACCCACGCTTCTCCAACAGGACCGTCGCCAGGCAGCGGCGCGGAGAGCAGGCTGGACAATCGCCTGCCGCCCCACAATCGGTATTGATAGATCGGATCGAAGCGCAAGGGATACAAAGAAGTCTGCCTCATGCTGGTGTCACCCAATTCAAGTGATTGCGAGTTGGCGCGTGATCGATGTGGATCGCGGTTGCGGCGGTTGTCCATGCCAGCAATTTGTTGGCGATGGTCCTTGACTCAGGGAAACCGATGGCCATGTGGAATCGATGCCAAGTCATCGCTTAGAACGTAAATCGCAAGCGCCGCAGCCATGAAGATTGCGCCGACCCAAAAGCGCCAATCATAATGCATGCGCCTCCAGTATGGGCCTGGATCCGGTTCGCTGGCTTCGCCACTATTTCCTTCCCGATTGTGTTTGCTTCCAGTCATCTCTTCTCCATCTCGGCAGAGTATTCTCCTCGTCGTGCAGCCTGGTTGCAGCGTGCGCGGTGAACCAGAGCCTGCTGCGCCGCCAATATATTGGCCTCGTGGCCTTTCCAAATCTCCAAGGCCGGCTGCTGGATGGCTCGGGCAAACGAGAACGCCAACACCCACGGTAGCCGCGATTTGAATCTCATATTCATTGCATTCAAGTGTGCTGAAGCCAATTCCGCAGATTGACCGCCGGACAGGAACGCAATCGTCGGCACAGCGGCGGGAACGGCTCGCAAAAAGCAGTTCACGGTGGCATCGGCTACCTCATCCAATGTCGGTTGACTTGCGCAGGCCGTTCCAGAAAGCACCATATTGGGCTTCAGAATCATTCCTTCCAGAGCCACCCTTTGCGCGAACAATTCGCTGAATACCGTCCGCAGCACCTCGTCTGTGACTACACGACACTGCTGCAAAGTATGCCCGCCATCCATGATGACCTCAGGCTCAACAACAGGGACGAGGCCCGCCTGCTGACACAGCGCCGCATAGCGAGCCAGTGCATGAGCATTGGCTTCGATGCAGCCCCAACTCGGAAGCCCATCACCGATCGCTATCATCGCGCGCCATTTGGCAAAGCGCGCGCCCATTTGAAAATATTCGTGAAGGCGATCGCGCAATCCGTCCAGGCCTTCAGTCACTTTTTCGCTGGGATGTCCTGCCAACTCCTTCGCGCCAGCGTCTACTTTGATCCCAGGAACGATTCCCGCCTCGATCAGTACTTTGATGAAGGGCGTGCCGTCGCTCTTCTGCTGCCGGATCGTTTCATCGCAGAGGATTGCGCCGCCTATCGACTCACTGAGCCCTGGAGAAGTTACAAGCAATTCGCGATACGCTCTCCGAGCTTCGAAAGTCTGTGGAATTCCAAGCTTTTCGAAGCGCTTGTTACAGGTTCCGGTACTCTCATCCATGGCAAGCAGGCCCTTATCGTGAGCGAAAAGGGCCCGTGCTGTTTCTTCAAGTTGTTGCACATTCATTCGAGCGTACTCCATTTTTTCAGACCATTTCTGAGGGATAAGTCCCGATATGGTTGACGCGGTCTTTGTTACCCCGGATCAGTTATATGACGGCCCAGAACCTAGCCACGCCCACTTTGAGATGCAGCGAGAGGAAGCGCAAGCTCTTCCGATGCAGGCGTGGGATCAAGCGAGATATTGTCTTGGGACTCCTTCTCTTTGTTCGCTCGTTCCTGACCTATTCCCATGGTCAGCGCGGTCATTCCGGCAAGACCGCCCAGTTGCATGGTTTCGATGGCGGAGCTGGGAACGATGACGATCGTAGAGTTTTGCTTCAATCCTTCATAGAGCATGTTCATTCCACGTAAATGGAAAGCTATGGGATCGTTGGCGTAGGTTCTGGAAGCTTCGACAAACTTCTCCGCCACCTGGCGCTCCGAATCTCCAAGAATGACGCGGGCCTGGCGCTCTCTTTCGGCCTGAGCCTGCATCGACATCGCATTCTCCAGCGCCTGCGGAATCAATACGTCCTTCACCTCGACCGAGATGACATTGATGCCCCATGGCTCTGTACGCTCATCGATAATCGTCTGCAGTACGCTGCTGATCTTGTCCCTGCCTTCGAGCATGTCACAAAGCATCGTCTTGCCGATCACATCGCGCAGCGCTGTCTGCGCCGCCCAGCTGATCGCGCTTTGATAGTCCGCAACGTCGAGCGCAGCCCTCTTGGGATCGACGATTTTCCAGAACAGAACTGCATCTACATCCACGGGGACGGTGTCTTTGGTGAGGGTCTTTTCCGCCTTGAAGGAACTCGTGAGAACGCGGGTATCGATCCAATAAGGGATGGACTCGAAGATCGGAATAATCAGGAACAATCCCGGTCCTTCGAGGGAGCGGAACTTGCCCAGCCGCAGCACCACCGCCTTGCTCCACTGGTCGGCGACCTTGATTGCGGAAGTCGCAATGTAGGCCAGAACCAAGGTAAGGGCCAGAGTGACGATGGCGGCCGCATCAGCCGACGCGCTATGGAGAGCATAGGCAACCGCTCCACCCACACCTAAAATAACGACAAACATTAAAGCCTGGAGCGAGTTATTTTGCCTCATACTGAATTCTTCTCATCCCGCGCGACGACAGCTCGACCTTATGAAAATCCCTTTGAATTCGGCGCTGTTGCGGCGCATACTTACAGGTCTGTTAGGCGTAGACTTTCTCGCCGTGAACTTTGTAAGAGCTATGTTCGGTTTCTGCAATGATGTTCTTCGCGTTGTCGACCGCGTCTTCCGAGCCATGCACGACAAGCAGGTACTTGTCGGTTTTCAGAGCTACCTCGTACTTGAGCAC
>JAJYGR010000289.1 GCA_021790655.1 Acidobacteriota bacterium
TGATCGACCAGGGGTTCTCGGTGATGGTGGCCGGGATCACGGCGGGGAACCTCACCGGGATCGTGGGGTTCGTGGCTCTCCTGGGGGTGCTGGCAGGGCTCCTGACCACGGGGGCGTGGAAGGCCTTCCACCTGGTCGTCTGGTTCCCCGACCATGTCCTCCGCTGGATCGGCTCATCCGGCTCCCCGATGGGGACGGAGAGGGAGAGCCGAAATATCCATGGAACAGTCGTGGCGGGGGTGGGAAGCCTGCCGGCCCTCGCCGAGAAAGGGATGGGGAAGGTCGGTAAGATGGCCTCGGGGTCTTCCGGGAAAAACCTCGCCTCTCCCTCCCATCCCGGGGATGCGCCGGTGCAGGGGCAAGGGGGAGAGTAATATCCGTTAGGGAAATGTTCTCTGGAAAATCTCCGGAATGGCTTTGTCACCGTTTCCTGAGGGTGCCCCGTATATTTGAGAGGAAAGGATTAATCATCCCCAAGTGCAGTGGTTGGTGAGCAGACATGAGAACGTCCTCTATGGCCTTTAGCAGATCTATTGCGCCTCCTACCGACCCACGGCCGTTTTTGTGCTGCCACCATGCTGCGTGATGCGAGGACGGCACTTGATCTTCACCGCGCCCCGGGTGAAGGAGTCGTCCGAGGCCTTGCTCGACCACACATAGGCTTCACCGGTTCCGAGGTGGCTCATATTGTCGGAGGTCAACTCGCCAAGGGCGGCATTCGCCTTTTGGATATGCTTCAGCCAGGCGGGCGAGTTGAATTTATGCATAATGATCTGCGATGACAGCTCGATCAGAGCGACAGGGACCGATGGCGGGTCCTGAGAGGCGACCATGATGCTGGTCCCCTTGTGTCGCATCTCACGGACGACCTCTACCAGGCCGGAAACCAAATCATCGTTCTCGATGTACTTGTGGGCTTCATCGAAAACCACCAGCTTGTTGAAGGCGCTTCCCTGGTTGGTTGCTTCTGAGAAAATCTGCAACATTACCACGAACAGGCCGAGGGCCTCGTCCTTTTCGATGTATTCATCTCGTAGATCCACAATGATCAAACGGCCTGGACGAATCAGATCCTGGAGTCGCTGGTTATCATCGATGTATTCGCTGGCGAACAGCAGACGCGTCTGAGCCAGCTCTTTCAGGTGATCGGACAGACCAGAGTTATCGATACCAGCTCGCAGGGCATCCAAAGTCAGGTTATCCCGCAGCCCCCTCATGATGAGATTGATTTGCCGCATATACATGCTCTGACTGCCAATCGCTCCCATCAGGAATTTCCAGTGCGCCGCCTTGAGTTCGGAAGCAGAAAAGGCAATCGGCTTAACCTCGATATCCGGGTACTCGGCCCGGCGGTTATCCACCTTGTTTGCCGGGGTAAGAATCAGCACATCCTTCAGGGCTTCCGGGTTGGCCTTGTAACGCTCACGAAGGATGCGGATATCTTCATCCACCGAGTTGGCATTGGTCATCGAGGTAAATTCCGGCGCATAATCCTGCGTCGGGCTGTAATGGAAAATGACCGTGGCGAGCGGGCTTGGCAGCACATTGATGTGTTGAAGCGGCATGCAGGCCATCTCAATGACGGTTCCAAGGGTGTAGCTCTTGCCGCCACCTTGAACCCCAAAGAGACTGATCGTGTGGGTGTGGTTGAGGTCCAGGGCGATCTTTCTGCCGGAAACCTCTCCGAGCAAACCGTACTGGGGTGAGTCGCCATTAACGCCCAGCATGATGTCATAGCTGACCTCGGCTTGAGGCTCGGGCTCGGGCTCGGGTGTTGGATGCTCCGGCGCTTCAAACTCGGGTTGAACGGGTTCTTCCGGTTCAACAGCAACGGCGGCGGGCTGTTCGTCGTTTTTTTCTTCTTCAGGCGCAATGGTGGAAGGTCGAGGTGCTTGCTCGACGGGTTCCGCCTGTTCTTCCTTTTCCTCTTGGGCAGGTGCGGGTGTTTCCTCTGCGGCAGGAGTTGTTGGCTGGGGGATTGGTGCCTCCGGCTCTTCGTCCCAGAGCTCATCCACAGTCCAGGACGTTGACCGGGCTCTCTTGGGTGCGATGAAAGCGGCTGTCTCGAGCTTCGGAACTTTCGGTATAAACTGCTCGCTCAGGAGGTGCGCGGTCGGTTCCTCCTCAATCTCGATGGAAACAGGCTTGCGGCAGTTCTCCAGCAAGGCGTGAATGAGATCCTTGCCGATGCGGTGGAATTCAATGCCCACCTCGTTGTCCGGAGCTTCGGTTCCGGTCTTATCGAAGTCGAAGATCAGGGCGCAGCGTCTGAACTGAAGCGAGTAGCCCTGTTCGATGGATTCAAGTAGCCCTCGCGCTTCCTGAGCGGCGGTCACATCAAAGATCCCGTAACGCAGTGAGCGTTCCAGATAGAACCGAAGGATCTGAGCCAACTCCCGGCTCTTGAGCAACCGATCCGGCCGGTCCGGCTTTTTCAGGGCCGGGTCAAAGTGGCGCTGGAGGATACGCTCACTCTGATTGATTTGGGCGGAGATTCGCTCTTTCAGTTGGTTGAAGGCCGCAAATTCGCCGACCTGCGAATAACACTTCACCTCGACCAGGTTGCAAGTGATCGTCCTGGTGTTCAAATCCAAGTCGAACAAACCCAAATCAGTGCGTTGCAGGCTGATGGCATCGTTGACATCGTCTGACTCACCGCTTGAGCGGTAGAGATCCGTGTGTGCATCCAACGGCACAATGACCTGATTGCTCAAGGCGCCCTGATATTCGAGATAAAGCCGCGCCAGGGCCAGGCCAAGAGCCTCCGCCTGTTGCATGCGTGCGGAAATCAGTTTCAGGGCAAGCTGACCGGAAAGCGACCGCAGGTTTGCCAGGATATGAACCACCTGTTCGCCGTCGGCAGACAAACCGTGCTCAAGCAGCACCGGCTTCAACATGGCCTCCAGCTCATCGTTCGAGCGCGAGGAGATGATCAGGTTGTGTGTCGCCTGGGAGCTGGCTCCCGGTACATAGTCAATCAGATAGTCCGGTCTGTTCTTCCGGCCGCCATGGTCGAAAAACTCTATCCCCATATTTCGGTCGATGGTGAACACCCAATCGCTGATCTGGTGAACCTCGTAGATCAGCTCCCGTTGGGCCACATCGAGGCCAAGGGTCACGACGGGTACGGCCTTGAAACTGGCACCAGAAGCAGCAACCGCTGAGGTCGCAAAACAGAGGTGACGGCTCAGCGACGACAGCAAATCGAAGGACGCAGCGTGGTTGTCCGCGCCGAGGGAGCACCCGACAATCGGCCGCTTATTCCAGAAGGTACCCGAATCGTCATCAACGAATTCGGTGTCGAAGTCCTGTATCAACCCATGCAGTGGCGTCACTCCCATCGGTTTTTCGGCAATGGAAAGCTCCTCGGCGGGAAATACATCCAGAAGAACGCTGATGTGTGCCGGAAACTCCTTGGAATTTGCATGGAACTCATTCAGCGCGTGCTTGGCCAAGTTCAGCTTGGAAAACAGATGGCTGCCAGTTGAAGTCGCAAACGCGTCGGCGGCCTCATTCACCGTCGCTCCGGGTCGGACCATGGATTCAAGCGCCTCACCCAAAACCGGCGAGTCGGGATCGGAGGTAAAGAGCCGGATGTCATAGCGCAAATCGGCATACTCACGCTTCTGCTGGAGCGATATCAGAGCCTCTGCTATCACCGAACCGGCCCCGGGGTTAAAGATGTTCAGGGATAGCTCTCGCACATACGGATGTTGGGAGAGATAGCGCTCGATTTTGTCCGCAATGACCTTTCCGGAAATATCGGTTCCCGCCGTAGAGGGCTCGGCCAATCCGAGTGCCGAACAGATCTCCGCCATCAGGCCACGGGAGTTTTTCTCAGTTGTCGGGGCGTAGAGCGCCCAAAACGCATTCAGGTTGTCCACCGGAGTGAAGATGCGGCCATCCTCGACGGGAATACCAACCGGATAGGCCGAGGGCACAAGGCCATCCAACAGCGCGGACCGGACGTGAGGAATGTGATCCTTTCCACCTGACTTGATCTTCTCGATCCAATCCTTGCCCAGGGTGACCCAACTGCTCAGCCACAAGGCACGGAGCGGATGGGTTGGGGAGACCAAAACAGCCTCCCGATGCCTTCCACGGAAGTCGGTCAAGATGACATGAATGGAATCGACGGCCAGCACGTTTCTGAGCGCTTGCAGGTGTTGCTGGCGCTCGGCTCCGGAAGTCGTCTCGGCCTGACGGATGAGGTTCCTGACCAAGTCAAGGTAGCTTTCAGCATACGCGAGGCATTCCTTTTTCGAGTCCCGGAACGACAGCCCCTGCATGATCAGCTCGGCAGTGTCTTTGCGCACCGCTGCAAAAAACTCCTCGCGGGCAGCCAGGAAGGAAGCCATCGCGGCGGAAGATGGCAGCGTTAGTCCGACCTCGGAAGGCGGTTCGGCGGTATCCAAATTGATCTGCATTCGCCAGCCCGACGGGTGTTTGGGCTCCGCCAAGATGCGCTGCTCGATGGTTTTGAGCATACGCGAGAGCGGGATCTGAACAGCGCCATCGCGGCCAAATTTCACAAGCAAGGCTTCCTGGAGGGAGGTCTTCTTCGAACGACCGCCCTCGGCCCAGGCGACACCACTGATGGCGATATCATCGGGATCGCGTTCATCGCCCAGGGTAGTCAGTTGCAGCCGGAAACGTGCATGTTCCAGACTTTGCTCAATGGGGATGGCGCGTTGCGGCGGTTCTTCCTCGATGTTGCCTCCGGGCAGGACGTAGAAAGGCTCGCTCTCGTAAGAGCGTTTAGCGCCCTCGGAGGCGGAATCCGCTTCCAGCGGAATCGGGTCGCCATCGGCCGTCCAAGGCATTACACGGATGAAATGCCATCCCTCCTCGAATTCGATTTTGTTGAGTTTATCTAGGGTGGTGGTGCACTGTAGGCGGTTCGGCGTCCAGGCTTTTACCTTTTTGGATTTTCCTACCGGGCCGTCGTTCTGCGAAATGATTTGCACCGTAAAATGGTCAAGGCCGCTGACCTTGCCGGGATGAGGGTTAACCTCGAACACCATGTTCATTTTACGGCGGTCGTTCGGGACCAGAACCTGTTGCCCGATGAGGCCGGAGAGTTGGTCGTCGCTCTCATCCTCCGCAACAACTGGCAAGTCGGTCTCCAGCACCGTCAGAAGAACCTTGTCCAGCGAAAGCTCTTCCTGGAACTTCCATTTGTCAAAAGATATGCTCCACCAGCTCTTGTCGGTCGCGATGGGCGGCGTCCAGGATTCGGGCTCCTGGACATCGTATTTTTCAAAGTATGTGAACAGGCGCGACTCCAATGCCTTGTCGCTGAGTCCCAAATCGGCGATACGACCACGAACCGACTTGTGCGAGGCCATCAGACTGCGGACGCTGCCAAGATTACGGCGAATCTTGCCATTGACCATGCCGGGATCGGCAAAGAGCTTGAAGTCCGGAATCAACGTCAATTCATACAGGCTGGCCCCGAGGGTTTCGCCATCAATCCCGTTTTCGAGCGCGGTAAGCAGATACCGCACGCGGGAAACATCGTCAGCAAACAGCCATTCTTCCTCGGTAAGGATGCCGAATAGATCGCGGACATGGCCGACCAGCGTTGCTGGGAGCCGGTCAAGCAGCGAGTCGATCAGGTCCTTGTAGATACCGGTGAAAGCCAGCCCCTCAAAGGTCGCCACCCCAAAAGAGTCCTCGGCGCTGGTACGGAGCGAGGTTGGTATGAAGACCAATAAAGGCTGGCGCAGCTCACCGTTTGCGTCAGGGTTACGCAGTTCCACCAGCTTGGTGGAGGTCACCCGGAAAGGCATGCCTTCTTGGCCATGGCTGCCGAGGATAAAGATGTTTCCGTCGGGCCAGGTTCGCCGCAGTTCCTTGCAGACCGACTGCATCACATCGTCATCAAGATCGGTGACCCGCATGCAATGGCCTGGGCCACGATCACCCAGGATCGCTTCGATACGAGGGCACAGCAGACCAGCGATCGCCGCGTTCAATTTATCCTGGGAAAGCTTGGTGAACGCGTTACTCATGCGTGCCTCCCGTTCTTATCAGTTCCGTCATCTCTCTCAATGGCATAGCGGGGCGATACCTTCTGGGTCACGTAGGCATCCGACAGGTCCTCGTAGAACCCGATTTCACGCAGGCGGCGCTTGTAGGCTTCAAGGTTGAGTCGCAGGGCGCGTCTGTCCAGGATGCTACTGTTGGCCTGGGTTCCTTCCGGCAGACGGTCGATGTGAAGGCCGTAGCGGTTTCTCAAAAAGGCCAGCAACTCCTCGATCCGAACCTCGCGGGTCACAAAGCGCCCGCCGTCCTGGGTGAGCACGGCAATCTGAAGGAGCACTTCGAGCAGCTTGCTCCCCAGCACAAATCGCCGAGGACTTCCCTTGGTACGGGATTGGGCCAGCAGGCCGTTCTCTTTGTTCTTCAGCAGTAGAGAGTCCAGACACTCAGTGATGTACTGGCGGTGATACTTGCCGCGATACGCCATCAAGATTTCGATGAACTTATCGAAGGCGCTGAGATTCATCGAAGTAACGTCACGAATCTCCGGATCGAGTTCATCTACATTCGTCCCTGGCTCCTCGATCAGTCGGGAAAGCCTTGCTGTAAAATATGCTTCACGGCTCGAATCATGTTCCGGCTTTAGCAGAGAGACCAAGTCACCAACTGTAAATTGGCCGTTGGAAGGCAATGTTAATTTGCCCTGGAGGCGTAGGTTATCCGCCATCTCATCGAGCTTCTTGACGACGAAGTTGGCCTGTACAAAGGCCGGTATCTGACGATAGAGCCGGTCAGTGGACTTGCGAGCCAACTCGGCCATGTGCGGATTGTTGACGTCACCCATGTCCAGGACCAGCGCCACGCGGTAAGGACAGCCTTCCAGCGCATTGTCGAGGCCGGGATTGATCGGACATTCCTTGGTGGTGCAGAGATCGTTGCCGGAGCGCTGTTTCACCAGCTTTGGCAGCATCTGCAGCAGCTTGAGGTGGTAGAGCGCCAGATGGAAAGCCATCAGGGTTTTGAGATAGTCCACCAGCACCGTACGCGGAATATAGGGCTCATAGGCCAGTAGCCGCAGAATGTCGTCGGCCATAATATCGGCCTGGCCGATACACAGCGGCTGGAAGCGCGAGGGCTCCTTGGAGTCCTTTATGTCCTGGGTAACCTGATGGTCCAGACGCAGGATGGCCTGCGTTTCCACATCCACGGATGCGTTGGGATCGTAGCGGTCCGTCACCAGGTCGATTCCCGGGAAGAAGAAGTGCTTCAAGGCATCTCGCGCCGCTTGGCCCTTTCCTTTGCGGGCATAGAAAAGCATCCAGTAGATCTGCTCGGCCGCACCGTAATCACGGGTATGCTTGGCGTTGCGGAACTTATAGGTATTGCCATGCAGCGGCCTCGGTGCAGCTACGGCCTGATTGGCTTTGCCCCGATTGACCACATCCATCAGATCGGTTTCGATCCAACGGCGCACCACCTCTGGATAGCGATCAAACCCCGCGAACCATTCAGGATGTTCCAGGAAATCTTCCAGGAACTCCTCGACCGTTAAGTCGCCACCACGGGGCGGGCGTCGACTGGCATAGCCATCGTATTTCAACCGGGGGAAAAGCATGGTCAGCACACGATCCATCTCGATGTGCTTGAAATCGATGTAGGTGGTCTTGGGAGTGCGGAACTCCTTGTCTCTGCCTTTGATGCTCATGCTTCAGCCCTCCTGCTTACCTTTCCCAGATGCAGGATGCCTTTGTGGTCGCGCCGGATCTGGAAGAATTCGAAGCCGCTTTCCGTGAGGAGCACCTCCTGATAGGGAGCGGCGGATAGAACGTTCTTGAACACCGCCAGGCTCAGGTAGAAACCTTCTTGTTCCTCGATGCTGGGACGGTAGCCGTTGTTGAGCCGCATCAGCATTTCATAGATGTCGAGATTGATGCGCAGGCTGGCCTTGTGCCCGTCGCCGGAGTCGAAAAGCAGCACCAGCGCCTGAGACAGGCACTCGAGGAAAGGATGAGCTGCCGTTTCCTGCTCGGTGCGGAGCGTGAAATGGTCGCCGTCAAAGAGGCGGTAACTGCGGATGGTGCCTTTATCCACTTGGCGAACACGCAGCGCCAACTGGTTTCCCAGTCGCGCCGGATCGCTCAGACCTTCGCTCCGGTTGATGGCACGGAGAATGGCGGTCACCTCATCGGCGCTTTTCGTGCCCGGCTGCTTAATGGCATCCAGGAAGGGATTGATACTTTCGTACGGCAGCATCTCCTTCCAGCCAATGTCGCGCCGCTCAAAGAAATGGCGGCGGCGAAGGTGCGTGAGGTAATTTCGGTGCTTGGCGATCAGTCGAGTGCGATTCTTCGATGAGTAATCTCGCGGTAGGTTTCGGAACAGTGTTTCCAGCAACGCTTCATCGTAGTTGGCGCGCTCATCAAAGCTGAAGCGAGAGAGTTTATGTGCTTCAGGAGCAAAAAAGCCGAGCTTTCGATCCAGGTCTGGATTGCTTACCTGAGCAACGTCAATCTCGCGCAGCAGGGTAACCAGCCGGTCATTGGAGCCTTCCGCCCCCCCAAGCCACGAGTTGAAATAGAAACCGTCAAGGATGCGATTCTGGGTCTCTTCACCGCCGTTCTGATAGAGCTGGTGAATGCCGTCGCAATCCTGGGTGCCCACCAGCATGAAGGCCAGCGCCGAACGCAGGTCACGCATGGTGATGTGCAGTCGGCCACGCAGGTGGGTAATGGTGTAGAGCATCTTCAGGCGCTCGATCACCTTGGGTCCGGCAACCGGGTCCTGGAAGGTCTTGGCGTTATGGTAGGCAAAGCACTTGCCCTTGAGGTCGCACTTCTCGCAGGCCTGCCAGTATTCCTGCTGCGTCATGCGGACGAGCAGCCGCTCCAGAATCGAAGCCTGGCCTTCCTCGGGTTCGCCGACCACCGAGCGCAGGTTGAGGTTGATGACCGTGATACCACCTTCAGGAGTGGCCCCGGCCAACCCCTGTTGGATCTGCTTGGCGAGCAGCGGGAACTTCTCTTCGTGCTCGAGGAAGAAATCGACCAGCCGCCCCTCGTTGATGGCGATCAGGCGAGTCTGATTCTCGGGCCAGCCGGAAGCATCCTTGCCCGCGAAGGGAGCAAAGAACTTCTGCAGCACGGCATCGTTACGCTCGTCGCCTTCATCCTGGCTGCCGTCGTAGTTGCTCTGGTAGGTATGCCCTTTAAGCTGGAACACGGCCCCATTCGCGCCGCGCTGCATCTGTGCGCCCTTGCTCTCGGCAAAGACCTCGAACTGCTGAATAAAGGCCGTCTTACCGTCACCGGCATTACCGCTGATGATAACCAGGCGGAACTCACCCTTGAGCAGCTCGGGCTTGAGCTTCTCATCCAGATAGGTCGGCACGTAGGTAGCCTTGCCAATTTCGTCGAGGCCACGGGTACCCGCATTTGAAAACTGGCTCTGGCTGTAGAGGGTCAGCAGGTGGGTGACAAAGGGGTTGGTGTTGGGCTTGGTCGGCTCGAAACCTAGCTTAGACACCACCTTGGGTCCGGCAACGATCTCGCCGGTGGTGCCGCCTGCGCGCAGGTGCCTCACCTCAGCCAGTGTGGCCAAGAAATCTTCGGCAGAGACGAAGCGATCCTTGCGCTCCGGCGCGATCATCTTTGCCAGCACATTGACCAATGAGGAACTTAGGTCAGCGTAGCCTTTGAACTGCCTAGGGTCCTTGGGCGGAGTCTTGATCGGCGGAGTGGGTGCGTCGAAGGGATACTTACCGGTCAAACATTCATAGAACGTAATCCCCAGGGCATAGAGGTCGCGATCCATCCGATCCGAAGCATCCGGCTCGGAGGAGCAATCGTAGTCCGGCGGAAGGTAGCGACGCGTGCCGCCACCGCCTTGAACCTCGTCGTTCTCCGAGACCGCGACGTTGAAATCGATGATGCGGACACCCATATCGGTCCACAGCAGGTTGGAGGGTTTGACGTCCTGATGGTAAACGCCGTGCTTGTGTAGATGGTCCAGTCCATCGGCGGCCTCGCGCACGATGCGCACGGCATCATCCAGCGATAGCGCCTCGGCATCGATCAGATCGGAGACATCCAGACCTTCCACATACTCAAAGACGATGTACGGCGTCTGCTTGGCATCGTTCATGCGGTCCGCCCAGATCACCTTCACCACATGCGGATGGTCGGGCAGATTGGTCAGGGTCTTGTATTCGCGACGCAGCCGCTCGTACACGCTGCGACGGTCCTTAGTCACCAGTTTGATGACCCGCACCACATCGCCTAGGGAATCGAACACCTTGTAGGCGACACCGAAACCGCCGCTGCCCAGCTTCTTTTGAATGCGGAAGCGATCCGCCAGGATGAAATCCTGCGGCAGGTTCATCAGGTCATCAGGGATCTGCGGCAAGACCATGGCTGGACTACTCACATCCAAAGCCGAGTCTTTCTTCGCCTCGGGCAAAATCAGGCCATCCAGTGCCTTACGGGCGATGGCCGCGCTGGCGTGCCGGTCTTCAGGATCGAACTCGCAGAACTTCTGCAGCCACTCGTCGATCCCTTTTGGCATGTCCGGCTTGTGTTCCGAGGGCTTCATCGGGAAGCGGCCGTCAGCCTCCATCATCTGGTCGACGCTTTCAAAGGGCAGCTCGCCGGTCAGCAGTTCGTAAAAGATCAGCCCGGCGGCGTAAAGGTCGGAGGCGATGCTGGCCTGGGTCGGGTCCTTGAAACATTCCGGAGCCTGGTAGGCGGCTTCCAGATCATCCACCACCTGATCGGCGATAGTGGAGGTGCGGTTCTTGCCCACCCGGGCGAAATCGAAACCCGTCACCCGGGCCTGGCCGCCCTTGGTCACCAGAATGGCGTCCGGGGTGAGATTGCGGTGGATCACCTCGTGTCGGTGCGCATGGTCCAGGGCGGAGAGCACATCGCGCATCACCTGGAGCTTCTGGTCAAAGGTCAGCGCCAGGGAGGCCTTGTTGATATGCAGGCGCAGGGCCTGGCCGGGCAGGTCCTCGGTGACCAGCACCACCTTATCTTCATCGTCGGAGACGAACAGATCCTTCACCGCCAGCACGTTGGCGTGGGTCGGCATGTGCGCCACGGCGCGATAGGCGTTGCTGATCTTCTTGAATTCTTCCTTGCGGGCGGCCTCGTCCTGGTAAGGGTCGGCCTGATAGACCCGCAGGCGGGCCATGCTGCCGCTCTTGCCCAACAGGTTGTGCTTGGCGCGGTATTCGGTGTAGCGGTCAGTGCCGCCCAGCTTCTCTTCCACCTGCCAATCGCGGAACACCAAGGCGGCGCTCTTGGGCTTGGCGTTGCCGGTGATCGCCTTGGCGATTTGGGAGTGGAAGCGGGTGATGTTATCCAGTCGGTTGTCGGGGATGCGGCTCGCGTCGCGGAAGTATTTCAGGCAGTGCTTGAAGTCGGTCACGTCCGGTTTGTCGATGCCCGCCTGGTCGAACACGGCGGTGTCATCGGCGGTGAGCAGCACGGCGGCATGCACATGGGCCTTGCGCAGCTCGATCAGGCCGGTGTTGCTCTCGCGGATGATGGTGGCCATGGTCTTGGCGTGGCTGCGAAGCTTGGCCAGCGGCGAGAAGAACGGCTGCCGTCCTTCGGGATACCACTTGGAGCCATACACATCGATGTTGCCCCGCGTCCCTTTGACATCCACAAGATACACCGCGTGAGGCGCGAGAATGGCGATGTCGATTTCGAACACCTCCTCACCCTGACGCATCTCGAAGTTGTGGAAGATCAGCCAGCCATCCGGAAGATGATCCCGAAGGAAACCGATGGCCTGGCGTTCTGATTCGTTCGCGGGTTGCCCGATGGGTATGACCTTCGCCATTAGCGACCTCCCTCCTCGATAGCACGCTCGACGAGGGAGATAGCCTGGTTCTCTGCTTCAATCGCTTCATTGCGCATCGAAGCGACTTCTATCCCCATCTTTCCAATAATCTCGAAATCGGTAGTGCCTAATCTAGGCACTATGACCTGCCCAATTTGCTTCACATCGAGGTGAGGAATAGATGAGCCATATGATCGAGCTTTAAGCTGTCGAATTCCATAATCGGATCGCAGTGCGACAAAAAGAAAACCGGCATCAATATCGCGCACGCAATTTACCCGAATCGCATCCTCGGTTACTGTGCCATTGATCAAATCACCGTAAGGAAGAACGGCCGTCCCTATTAATCCCGCTATTTGACCTGATCTGGGAATCAAAAGCGTATGTTGAGACACAATGTAGGAGTCCATGTCTCTTTGCGTTCTAGAGAGGAAATAATTCGGTTTTGGAGTTGCCCACATCAATGGCGTTGTTCCAAAAAAGGGCACCGAGAATTCATTCTCCTCGATTGGGATACGTTTGAACCGTGTTGGCTCAATTACAGAGTCGGCTATCTCTGAAACCTTAACACCACCATTCTTGCTGCCCTTGATTGTCTCAACGACCTCGGCATGAAATCGGCTGTGAAAAAGTCCATCTAAACGAGCGAGTACAGAAGACGAAGGAACAACGTTCACATCGAATTTGCTGGGTATTGCACCAGCAAGTTTTGGCAATTCTGATTTTTCCAAGAGCAAATCAATTGCTTGCTCAAGAAGAAGGTTGGACTGAGACCGCAATTCAGCCGCATCGACAACCAGTTGATGTGCCTCTTGCTCCACACTCCCTAAGCGGGGAACGGGAAGGTCAGAAATATGGTGAGGTTCTATTGCTTGAATAATGCTCCCATAGGTGCCTGAAACCATGAGTCTATTGCCATATTTCGAACTGAGAAAAGCAAACAGATATCCTGGGTCTATCTTTGTTTCGTTTGGCTTAATTCTCATGAAATGAGGAGACCCCATCATTCCATGCATATCATCCCGTGCAAAAGCAGTTCGGCCGGTATCCCCTGAACTGGTAACAAGGGTCATCCCCTTTTCGACGAAATAATCTTTTAGGCCTTTTGCTTGGCTGTTGGCGATGAGGGGGACAAAAGACAAATCGCAGCAGAGTATATCTGTGCTGGACAAGTAAGGTAGACCATGGCTCGGATCGCTTACATAGTTCGGAGAGAGTCTCGGTGCTTTGAATATGCCACCGCAAAAACCATGCGTAAGGTCGGCGAGTGGCACAAACCAGATTTTCTTGATCAGCATCCTTGCTTCAATAGCTCCCGACATATAGGGGCCACAATCCAAGCGGCGACCATTGCTCTCCAACCATTTGCTGGTAATTGCTTTAATTTTCATAACGTCACCTCGCCGGTTGCGCGGAATTCCTTGTATTTTTCTACCACTACCGGCAGCTCATCATGGACGCGGCGGTTACGGCGCGTGGTCCGGCGGATTTCCACTTCGCCGCCTTCACGAACCCGCTCGATCACTTCTTCATCGAAAACCAGTTCCTCGCCATTGGGGGCTCGCTGGAAAAGCAGATTGCCCCGAGCGTCGACACCGGCCCGATTCACCGCGGCCATGAAGACCTTGTATTCCGGGTGTTCAGTTGTCAGCTCCTCTTGGCTGCGGCGGCGCAGAACCAGCAAACTGGGCAAGGCGGGCGTCAGTCCATACTCCTTGACGGTGACCTTGAAGGGTTCCACCGGTAGGTCAACCGAGGCCAGTACCTCGCAGTGGCGCAGAATCCACCAGCGAATGTACTCATCACCAGGATTTCCTAGAATCCCATCAGGCAGAAGAATTCCAATACGGCCAGTTCCAGGTTTGACCCAATCCAACGCACGTTCAATAAACAAAACTTCCGGCGGTACACCGCCTGTGTTGATGGCACCTGAGTTAACGTAACCGTCACCGCCTTGTTCTTTGTTCCAGACCTTTCCAAGGTCATAACGGGAGAGGATTGATTCGTCGGCAATGACATCCTTTGTCGAGAACCAGGGGTTGAGCAGAACGATATCCATGCTGCCCAGCGGCATCGCCGGGCGGGCGGCTTCGATGCCATCCAGATCGCCGTCCGGGAAGGTGCGGGCATCGATACGGAACACGCGGCCGGGATTGCCGGTGGTGAACAGCAGGTTCATGCGGCTGGCCACGGCCAGGAACGGATCGATGTCGCAGCCCAGTGCATTGCTGGCCGCCCAGGCGGCAGTTTCGTTTTGCGCCTGACGGATCTGTGCGTTGGTGGCATCTTCAGGCGTGGTGCCCATGGCCGTCAGTTTCTTCTTGAAGATGTACGCGGCGGTCATGGCCAGGAAGGTGCCGGTGCCGCTGGAGCAGTCCATGATGCGTTCGCCGGGTTGCGGGTCGAGCATCTCCACCGCCATTTCGGCCACGTTGAGCGGCGTGGGGTAGCGGCCCTCGCGGCCGTCCATCACGCTGCGGGCGACCGAACGAAAGGCCCCGGTGCGGTATCGGGGCTGGGTTTCACTCAGAGAGTAACGGGCCAGTTCCATAACCACGCGGGCTGTCTCGTGGGGTTCCAGCGTGAGATCCCAGCCACGGGTCAGCAAGTTCGGCTGCCAGGCCTTGGCGGCGGTGATGGCCTCATTGATGCGCCGGGCAATGGCCTGTTGGCCCGCATCGGTGAAAGGCTCGTCGCCCCTGATCCAGAAATTGCGCTCGCCGGTGGGCAGCGTCTCATCGTGGATCTTGGCCAGCATCAGCACGGCCAACTGCTTGAAGGAATCCTTGTGGTCGAGTCCCAGGTTGCGGTTCAGATACTGGCGGCAGCGCATCAGGGCGTCTTCCATATCCTCCGCTTCAGCGCTGACCTGAATGACACCGCCGGTGCGGTCGAGATCGGTGGTGCGTTCGCCCGGCACCGGCCAGAGACCCAGCGACTTGGCTCGAACCTCGAAGCGGGTACGCTCGACCTGGAACAGGAACTCTTCCTGGCCGTTGGTCCACATGCCCAGCGTTGCGCCGGGGAGCAGTTCCAGCAACTCCTTGAGCTCACGCAGGTCGGCATCGGCTTCGGCAATGGAGCGGAGCTTGTCACGCTTCTTCTGATTCTTACAGACGATGATCCGCTGCAGGTTGTCGTTATTATGCTCGGCATCGGGACGGAAAATCGCGATGTCGATGCGCTTGCGCCCCTGGCCGGGGATCTGGGGGTTGTAGTTGACCTTCAAGTCATTTCTGTCAAAGCCGTAACTCTCGATAAGCTGGCGCAGAACTTTCTGCACCAGCAACTTCTTGGCCGAGGCGCTCTCCTTGTTGCCGGTCAAGATGTCGATGAAAAAGTTATCTGGGCCGCTCTCTTCGGCAGCATCATGCGGGGCTTCAATGATGTCGTCTTGATCGCTCATCCGTTCTGCTCCTTGAGAAAATCGCGGTACTTCTCAGCGATGACCGGAAGATCGTTGTCCTCGATCTTTTCACTGCGGGTCAGGGTCCGTTCCACGAAGCGCCCGCCGATGCGGATGCGTTCCACATGCTGCTTGGGCTCGACGATCTCTTCCCCGTCCGGGGTGCGCTTGTAGAGCTTGTTGCCACGGCGGTCGAAGCCAACCTTGTCGGCCACGGCCATAAAAACCGGATACTCTTCGATGCTGCCCAGGGCCTCAGCGCGTTTTTCCTCTTCACTCTTGCGACGCAAGAACAGCAGGCTGGTGAGGATGTTGACGTTGGCCTCGGCGATGAAGGCCTCCACCGGCAGGTCGACGGAGGCGAGTACCTGGGTTTCACGCATGATCCACCAGCGGATGTATTCAGCGGCTGGGTTGCCGAGAACGCCGTCTGGTAGGACGATGCCCATGCGGCCGGTGCCTGGCTTGAGCCACTTGATGCAGCGTTCGATAAAGAGAATCTCGGGCGCGACGCTGCCCTTGGCAGTGCCGGTGTCGCGGAAGCCGCCCTCACCGTCCGGCTCCCAGGCGTGCGCCAGCTCGTATTGCTCCAGGATGTGTTTGTCGGTGATCGGGATGTCGGAGCCGAACGGAGGATTGGTGGCGATGATATCCAGCGACCCTAGCGGGATCTCCTTCTTGGCGGAGGGCAGATCGGCCAGATGTCCCAGCGGGAACTCCAGGGAGTTGATGTTGTAAATATGTCCCCGGCCGTCACCCGCCAGTACCATGTTCATCTGGGCGGCGCGGATCAGGAATGGGTCAAAGTCGGCCCCGAACACATTGGCGGCGGCATACTCTTTTAGGCGCTCGTGGACGTTCAAAAACTCGGTGGTGTTCTCGTTTCCTGGCTGGGTATCCTGCTCCGTGCGGAATTTCTTCAGCATGTGTCCCAGGGTGGCGACCAGGAAGCCGCCGGTCCCACAGGCCGGGTCCAGCAGCGTCTCGCTCTCCTTGGGATCGAGTATTTCCACGACCAGCTTCACCACGCCCCGGGGAGTGAAATACTGACCACGGTCGCCGCGCAGATTGACTCCCACCAGCTCTTGGTAGGCCACGCCCTTGGCATCGACATCTGTGCGGGTGAAATCGTATTTGGCTAGTTCAGAAACGATAAAGGCCAGCGCCCGGTCTGAGAGAGTGATCTCCTCGTTGCCCCGGAAGATGTTCTTGTACTGTTTCTTGACCTCGGTGAAGAGCTCCTCGATACGGGCACGGATGGCCTTCCGGCCCTGTGGCTCGAACTGCTCCTTCGGGCCAGCCCAGAACCGGCGTTTCCAGGCCTGGCGCTGCTTGCCGTGCAGATTCTCATCGTGCATTTTGCAGAAAATCAGGTAGAGGAACTGCCAGAAGGCTGCGTCTTTGGGCATACCCTCGTTGCCATGGATGTAGTTATGGCAGCGACGGAAGGTGATCTTGAGCATCTCGTTGTCGGCGATGCGGGTATGGGCATCAGAGATGACCTCCTTTGTTCCGACAGACTCTTCGGCCATCGGCCAGTCACCGATGGGATTGCACTTGGTTTCGAAGCGCTTCTGTTCCTTCTCGACAAAGAAGAACTCTAGTCCGTTGGTCCACAAGCCATATTGAACCGCGTCGACCTCGCGCATGATGGTCTCGATCTCATCAAGGTCCTTGGCAGCCTGCTCAAAGTCGCGGATGCGCACGGCATTCTTGCCAACGTTCGGCTTCTGGCGGCAGAGCACGGCGCGGCCCAGATTATCGACGGTGTGTTCCTTGCTATGATGGAAGATGGCCACGTCCACTTTCTTACGGCCGCCAATGGAAAAATCCAGCTCCATGTCTTCCGGCGAGAATCCGTATTCGTGGATCAAGGCGCGAACGACCCGCTGCCGGACCAGCTCCTTCTCCGTTTCTTTGACCTGTTTGCCGGAAACGTAGTCGAGCGTGTATCCCGCCGGGATGGTGTTCTCGGACTGCTTGTTCTTCTTTCTGCTCATATAAAAACTCCGTTCTCCGAGGCTGGTTTCATTTCTGGTCGCCCTCGCCGAAATCCTGGGTTGTGCGTTTCTGTTGTTCTATCCATGCGCCGATGTCCTTTCTGGAGAATCGCCACTGGCCTCGGACCTTGAAAGCAGGCAGTTCCCCGGTCTGGGCCATGGAGTAGACCGTCTTCGCGCCGACCTTAAGTAAGGCGGCGACATCCTTTAGTTTCAGAACCTCTTCA
Organism: Acidobacteriota bacterium; assembly: GCA_021790655.1. Classification (GTDB taxonomy): domain Bacteria; phylum Acidobacteriota; class Terriglobia; order Terriglobales; family Acidobacteriaceae; genus JAKAAZ01. The sequence continues at coordinate 17,463 of JAJYGR010000289.1, forward strand.
TTACTCATGTCGCTTCTCCTGCAGGGCTGTTGGCCGTCGACACAGTGCCAGAACAGGGGCAAGTTACCTATGCCTCCGAGTAAAAATCAACAAGAATATACCAAGTTACGCCAGAGATTTCCAGAGTAATTTTGTGTTGCAAAACACTAAACACAGAGGTATATTAGACCCTATGAAAAACTTTGGTGAAACCATTCGTGACCTTCGAGTCGCTCAAGACCTCGGGCTGCGCGAGACAGCGACCAAGGTAAGCATTTCCCCCGCCTATCTGAGCCGCATCGAGCGTGGTAAGGAGCGTCCACCGAGGCCAGAGGTAATAAAGGAGCTGGCCAAGGTGCTGGCCGCCGATCCCGACGTGTTGTTCCGTTTGTCCTCATCCACGGACCCGGAAGTTGTCGACTACCTTCATGACCAACCCGAAGTCATGAATTTGCTTCGCTACATCAAGGAAGCCAGCTTTACCGAAGATGAGATCAAGAGCCTCATCCAGGCAGCCGAAAGCATCAATGCCGGTGGTCTTGGAAACCCACTTCATAGCTCCGGTTCGCCGCGCACTTCTTAGGCAGTTTGCTGATCACCGCTTTCCATGTGTTCTTTATGACCGTGAGATGGGTGGCGAATAGGGAAATCGTCTGCTTGGCCTGGGGCTTCAAGTTGTGGAGATGTTGTTTGAAGGCGATGATAATGCGTTCCGGTATCGGCAACAGTGTGCATCGCTGTCCGTGGCCGACATATTCGCTCTTGCGTTGACGAAGATGAGGGTAGGGTAGCTGACGGGAGATGCTAATCTGTGGGACTTGTGGATAAGGGGATTGGTAAAAAAGATGTCTAGAGAGCACGTTGGCCATACTGATATCGTTAAATTCGCCCAGGAACGGGTAAATCTGCCGAAGGACAAGACGGATGAGTATCGCGCTCAGGCACGGCGCCTGCGCGAAAAGCTGGAAAAGTACCTGGAAGGTGCCTTCTGGGCGACCCAACGATTGAATACAAACACCTCCTCGACTATAAGTCGAGTGTGGTTTGGTTGAGGGTTGGCTGATGACAAATATCGAAGTTATCCAGGAGATGTATCGATGTTAAAGATACCGCGAAGTCATTGATTGGGAAATTGTCATAAAGGTCGATTGGACGGCTGAATCGCCCTGCGACCCATCACGGAAAAATCAGGAGGACCCTAATGGTCAAACACATCGCCTTCACCGTCTATCCCGTCACCGACATGACCCGGGCCCGCGCCTTTTATGAAGGGGATCTCGGTCTGAAACGATCACCGGACCCATCATCGGACTTTGAGGGAAAATGGGTGGAATACGCTCTGGCCGACAGCTGTTTCGCCCTCACCACAATGATGGAGGGGTTGAGCCCGCCAGCCCGTGCCGGAGGAAAGATCGCGTTCGAGGTCGACGATGTGGATGAGTTGGTCGAAACTCTCAGGAAAAAAGGCATCTCAGTGATCATCGAGCCGAAATCCACCCCCGTTTGCCGCCTAGCCATGGTTTCCGATCCCGAAGGGAATGGGGTGTTCCTCCACAAGCTCAATGATTGATCGCGATCAATAATGTAAAGAAATAGGGGCTATCGCTGACCGAGAGATTATCTTTTTACCAATCAAAGAACAGTGAGGAAATTCTTTGGCACAAGTGAAGGTCTATGGAATCAGGGAACGACTCATGCCGGTTCGTGAGCGATTGTCAGCCACAATTCATAAATGCGTTATGGAAGCTCTGCACTTACCGGCCGACAAGAGGGCGCACCGTTTCTTTTTGATGGACAAGGAGGATTTTCTCTACCCAGAAGGGCGGACGGATGCATACACCATTATAGAGATTGTGATGATTGAAGGGCGTAGTGTTGAAACGAAGAAACGTTTAGTTCGCTTGCTCTTCGACAAAATCCGAGATGAGGTAGGGATTCCGTATCAGGATCTCGAAGTATGCATTCAGGAATCCCCTGCGTACAATTGGGGATTTAGGGGGATGCACGGTGACGAAGTAAAATTAAATTACAAAATCAACGTATAGAAAACTTATAAAGAAGTCCTTCCACACCTTTCTTTAATGGTGGTCCGGGCCATGAATCATGATCCTGTGTAGCGGAGAGTGAATGAAAACCGAGAACACCCAGAGCCAATTCAGAAAACAGGCAGAAAAAAGTCAAAACCGCCAAAGAGTCTTCGACACACTGAAAGATTTGGATATCCCTTTCCAAGTTTACGACCATCCTCCGATCCGGACCAGTGGAGACGTATTTCTTCTGTCCGAAGATATTGGAGGAATAAAATGCAAGAACCTGTTTCTTCGCAACAACGAGGGAACGAACCATTATCTGGTCATTCTCGGAATGGAAAGCCGGTGTGATCTCAAGATCTTGGCCAGGAAATTGAATGAGAAGAGGCTTGGTTTCGCGTCCGAAGATCGGTTGATGCGATATCTTGGAGTTCCTTCAGGATCAGTATCGCCATTCAATCTTTTGAACAGCACTGGAAAGGAAGTGTGCCTCGTTGTCGAAGAGGCACTTTTAAGCCATGAGAAGTTGGCCTTTCACCCGAATGAAAACACGGCAACCCTCGTCCTTTCCGTCAAGGATTTCATGAAATATCTTCGGTCATTGGAAAACCGAGTGGATTTCATTGACCTGTCATTCTGATTGGATCTCCTCTGGTCGGAGGACTAAGGCCGACCGTTTCTCATGAGGCAAATATTGAATTGAATGGAGGAGGAGAGCTAAGGGCATGAATCAACCGTTCCACCCTCAAACCATGTTGAGATCTCCCAGGGAAAAGCTGGGAGGATACGTCATTTTGCCGCGTCTCATCGACAAGGTGAGACTGCACGAGAAAAAACTGCATTCGGGCTACTTCTTTTGACGCTTTGTCATTTGATTACGATGTTACCATCGTGACTACAGAGACGTCGGCAAAATCACCAGATATTGCTGAAGCGAATATTCGCGATCTGCGTAATGTGGGAATTCGTTGCGTTACACTGGAAGAATTGCTGGCGGATCCCGCCTGTTTTCCTGCCACTGGAAGTAGCGAGATACCTGTTCGGAAACACGCACGATAAAGGGTTTTAACAACATGACGGTTGGCCCTTGATGGTTTCACCAAGCTCCAGTTTCAATGGGAGAGATCAAGGCCATGGAGACGGGTTCGGATGTGACGTATTTGTGCCGTAGGGAGATTGCACTTCTGGATTTATAAGGCTTTTTTCGGACACAATCGGCACACTGAATTTTGGCGGATTCAAGTAACGACGGCATTCTGAGACTTATGATCCTCATTCTACGAATCTGAAGGTCGTAGGTTCAGGAGATAAAAATGGTTTCAATTTACATTTTGGTTTTGGATCGATACAAGGATGACTCTTCATATTGGCGCTACAGCGCATTTGAAAAT